>NYUU01000068.1 GCA_002684175.1 Synechococcus sp. CPC35 | reverse complement strand
TGCGGAGAGCAGAGCGACAAGCAGGGCGGCAAGAAGCTGATGAGCGATCGTCACGAGAGGCTGGGTCAGTCCGAGCAGCAAGGTGCTGATGCCGAGAGCAAGCTGAAGGGCTACGAGAGCTAAAACCGCAACGAGATACGGCCACTGGCTTCTTGCCCAACCACCAGAAAGCAGCGCAGCGACAACAAACAGCACAACAACAAGGGCAACAGGCATTGCAGTGGAGCGATGCAGGGTGACCCACTCACAGGACTCACCACCGCTGAGACAGCGCTGAGCTGCCCAGGACGTGGCCATCCGTGCGCCGAGCAGAGACTGAGCTCCAACAGCTAGAAGTGCGGCAAGCGCACTTGCTCTCCACCACAGAGGAGCTGAAGTAGATGATCGCTGAAGCAAACACTGAGTGAGCCCGCTCAGCAGGGCAACAAGGGTGAGTGCCAT
Source organism: Synechococcus sp. CPC35 (assembly GCA_002684175.1). Lineage (GTDB taxonomy): Bacteria > Cyanobacteriota > Cyanobacteriia > PCC-6307 > Cyanobiaceae > Parasynechococcus. Next base: position 8,164 of record NYUU01000068.1, on the reverse strand, counting down.
GCCGAGATGCGCCATGACGATCCCAGAAGGCAGTAGCTGAAGCACGGTGAGAGCACCGAGACCTCCCTGAAAGGCAACCAGGAGCACAAGGCCTCCTGCGAGCCATGGGAGCCATTGAGGAAGTAGACGCCTCCACAAGAAGGAGACAAAGGCCATTACCAGGAGGGCAACTCCGACAAGAAAGGCATCCAGGCGGTGAAACCACTCCAGGAAAACCTGAACATTCATCTGCCCTCTTGGCAGCAGGGACCCGTAGCACAAGGGCCAGTCAGGACAGGCCAGGCCTGCCTCCATCACGCGGGTGGCACCACCGATGACAACAAGCGCAACGACAGCAACAACAAGATGCGCTGAGAGTTGTGCCAGACGTCGACGCACGGTCGACATGGAGGACACGATCATCGATAGAACTCCATCCGATGTGACTGACCGTCACTATTCGGACGCTAGCGATCAAATCACAACCGGCATGTTCTGTGGCTTACTGCAACAAGTATTCGCAGCCGAACATCCACCTTTGCTGACACGATCCGTGGCTTAACAATCACTTTATGGAGATGCGCTCAGTACTCCATACGCTGAAATGAAGTCAGGGATTTCAGCTGTGCAGATCCCTTCATCCATCCTGACTCTTGTCATTGGGATGGTTCTTGCGCTGGGTGGCCTTTGGATTGGCCAGAACATCAACCTCCTGCCGACGGATGCAAGCCTGAATGCCCCGATTTACGACGAACTTTTTCAGGTTCTTTTCACAATCGGCACCATCCTTTTTGTCGGAATCGTAGGCATACTAATTTTCAGTCTTGTCCGTTTTCGCAAAAAAGCCGGTCAAATTGGCGACGGTGTTGCGATCGAAGGCAATCTTCCACTTGAAATTTTCTGGACTGCTGTTCCGGCAGTTGTGATTCTTTTCGTCGGTCTTTACAGCTACGACATTTATGACCGAATGGGTGGAATGGTTCCTCTTGCCCATGACCACATGGCCATGAGCGAGAGCCAGGATCAACGCATCTGGGGAGGCATCAGTTCCGGATCGATTGATTCCGGAGAAGTCGCAAATGTTCTTTCCATTGAAGTGACAGCGATGCAATTTGCATTTCTTTTTCATTATCCGGATGGAGACATCACTTCAGGTGAATTACATGTTCCAGCAGATCGGCCAGTCACCCTACAAATGGAAGCCAAGGATGTGATTCATGCCTTCTGGGTTCCCCAGTTTCGTCTGAAGCAGGATGTCATTCCCGGCCAGCCAACGCAGCTGAGCTTCACCCCAACCCGCCCAGGCCGCTATCCAATTGTGTGCGCAGAACTTTGCGGTCCGTATCACGGTGGAATGCGTTCCACCGTTGTAGTTGAAGATCCTGATGAATGGCAGGACTGGTTCCAGACAAACGCCAAGCAGGATCCCGCCCTTCAATCCCCTGAAACAAACCTTGTTTCCAACGCCTGAATATGACGGTTGCACTCTCTCCTGAAACAAGAGCACCGAAACAGCCATTACAACCCTCGGGCTGGTTGAGGTACTTCAGCTTCAGTGTTGATCACAAGGTGATCGGCCTGCAGTATCTGGTCTGCGGCTTTGCCTTCTACCTCGTCGGCGGAGCACTGGCCGGAGCAATTCGCACCGAGTTGCTCAGCCCTGTGTCCGACTTTATGCCACGGGATGTCTACAACCAGGTGCTCACACTTCATGGAACTGTGATGATTTTCCTGTGGATTGTTCCCGTTGTTAATGGAGCTTTTGGAAATTATTTAATTCCCTTTTATGTTGGCGCTAGGGACATGGCATTTCCACGCTTGAATGCTGTCGCTTTCTGGTTAATTCCACCAGCAGGACTGATGCTGATTGCCAGTTATTTTTTAACCGGGGCAGCTCAATCTGGATGGACTGCTTATCCACCTCTAAGCATTACTACCCCAGCAACTGGTCAGATCATCTGGATTCTGAGTGTTTTGCTTTTAGGAGGAAGTTCAATCTTCGGAGGCATCAATTTCATAGCCACAATCCTAAAGTTGCGACGACCAGGCCTCAAACTCATGCAACTCCCGATGTATTGCTGGGCCATGCTTGGCACAAGCATTCTGGTTGTTCTTTCGACGCCTGTACTTGCAGGGACTCTGGTTTTACTAAGTTTTGACATCGTTGCACATACTGGCTTTTTTAACCCTGCTCTTGGTGGCAATGTAGTTGTTTATCAACATCTTTTTTGGTTTTATTCCCACCCCGCTGTTTATATCATGGTTTTACCAGCTTTCGGCCTGGTCAGTGAAATTCTACCTGTGCATGCTCGCAAGCCTCTTTTCGGTTATGTGACCATGGTTTATTCGATCATGGCTATCGTCATTCTTGGGCTGGTTGTCTGGGCACACCACATGTTCACCAGCGGGACTCCTCCTTGGATGCGCCTCTTTTTTACCATTGCGACAGCATTCATTGCCGTACCAACTGGTATTAAATTCTTCAATTGGCTTGCAACTCTCTGGGGAGGAAGGATTTCCCTCAACAGTGCGATTCTTTTTTCCTGTGGCTTCATCGTTAATTTTGTCCTAGGGGGCATCACAGGTGTTGCCCTGGCTCAGGTGCCGTTCGACATTCATGTCCATGACACCTATTTTGTGGTCGCCCATTTTCACTACATTGTTTTTGGTGGGTCGGTATTCATTATTTTCGCCTCGGTTTATCACTGGTATCCGAAAGTCACCGGTCGGATGCTGAATGAGGATCTCGGTCGTCTTCACTGTGCCCTCACGTTCATCGGTTTCAATCTCTGCTTTGGTCCTCAGCACTGGCTTGGCCTCAACGGCATGCCACGAAGAGTTGCCGAATACGACCCGCAGTTCACATTGATCAACCAGTTGAGTTCTGTTGGAGCACTGATGATGGCGATCAGCACTCTCCCATTCCTCTGGAATGTCATTCACAGTGCACTCAAAGGCACGCCGGCGGGTGACAATCCATGGAATGCACTCACCCCTGAATGGCTGACAAGCTCTCCACCGCCTGTTGAGAACTGGATCGGAGAGGCACCTCTAGTGGAGGAACCCTATGGCTACGGCGTGCCAGCCGACCAACTCGATCTGGCCTCCACCAGCGGTCGTGATCTCTGGAGCAGCGGCAAATGACCAGTGCAATACAGGCCGACAGCGTTGAAAACGAAAACGAACAGGAAGACCATGCTGGACATGGAGGACATGAAGAGCATCCAGACCATCGAATGTTCGGTCTCGCCACCTTTCTTGTTGCCGATGCGATGACCTTCGCGGGTTTCTTCGCGGCCTACCTGACTTTCAAAGCAGTCAATCCCCTGCCGGAAGGGTCCATATACGAGCTGGAACTTCCGCTACCGATTCTCAACACTGTTCTGCTCCTGGTGAGCAGCGCAACATTTCACCGAGCCGGCCAGGCCATCCGGATGGCTGATCACAAGCGCTGCCGCCTCTGGCTCATGGTCACGGCCGGGCTGGGATTCGCTTTTCTGGTGAGTCAGATGGTCGAGTACTTCACGCTGCCCTTCGGACTTACAGAAAACCTTTTTGCCAGCACCTTCTACGCCGCCACTGGATTCCACGGCCTGCACGTCACCCTCGGTGCCCTGATGATCCTGATTGTCTGGTGGCAGACACGGGAGCCCGATGGTCGGGTCACCGCTGCCGATCATTTTCCTCTGGAGGCAGCTGAGCTTTACTGGCATTTCGTTGATGGGATCTGGGTTGTTCTCTTTGTGATTCTTTATTTGCTCTGATCCCTTGCCTCGATTGACCAGCAAGGCCAAAATTCAATTGATTTATTGGCTGAAATGCTCGTCGGCAAAGAACTGCTGGACAAAGCCAGATCCCTGAGCAATCGGCCGGAAGATGACATTGCTCGTGGATGTGGATATGTCGGCCCCAGCGGGCGGCTTCTCAAGAAAAGCTTCTATCGCGCGCTTGTCGAAGCCAAAGCCGAGTCCCAGGGCTGGCAATTGCCGAAGAGCACCACGTCCAGTGCAACCGGCGTCCGCGGCAGACAAGCAGAGTTCCGGACCCGTGTTCACGGCAACGGCAACCTGCTCATCGGCCATGCCTACACCCGTCGTCTCGGCCTGGAACCCGGCCAGGAATTCAGGATTGAGCTGGAAGAGGACTCAGGCGTAATCCTTCTCCATCAACTCGATCAGGACCAGCCATGAGCGGCCAACCAGCTCGCTGACAGGTCCGGCTTGGAAGATTGGCCGTTGTCTGGGTCCGCCCGCAGCAGACGTTCCGCGTATCGGGCAAGCTGATCCGCTTCCAGATTGACCCGATCTCCGACAGCAAGACCTTTCAATGTCGTGGAGGACCATGTGTGTGGGATCACGGCAAGGGAGAAATCAACCCCTTCATCACTGCAGATCGCCACGGTGAGGCTGATGCCGTCCACCGCAATGCTGGCCTTCTCGCAGACATAACGGCCGAAACGCGGTTCCAGCCAGCGCAGCTCGAGATTCCATGAGTGGGGGAGCTCTTCGAGTCGAAGCACCTCACCCGGGGCATCAACATGGCCGCTGACGAGATGGCCTCCCAACCTGTCACTGAGTCGCAGGGCCGGTTCGAGATTCACAGCCCCGCCACGATCGGCTTTCCGTCCAAGGGTGGTGCGATGAAGTGTCTCCTCACTCACATCGGCGCGGAAGCCATCCGCCACCTGTTCAGCAACAGTGAGGCAGACCCCATCCACAGCGACACTGTCTCCAAGTGCAAGTGGTCCGAAAGGGTCGCACCCGGTGACGATCACGGCGCCGGCGCGTCGCTCGATCCTCCCGACAGACAGCACCAGGCCTGTGAACATCGCCTGCATGGCTCTCTCCGGCCATAATCGGTCATAGCGGGAGCTCCGCAATGGTTGAAATGAGCGTCGCGGGAATCGCGCTTGATGCCTCCAGCCGCACACCAATCGTGCTGTTGAGGGATCCGAGTGGACGACGTCAAATTCCGATCTGGATCGATCAGGCACAGGCACACAACATCATGGCCGGCCTGCAGGGAACGTCCCCACCCAGGCCTCTGAGTCATGACCTGATGGCTGCACTACTGGTGGCGGGTGGCCTGGAGCTGGATCGGGTGATTGTTCATGCCATCGAAGACAGCACATTTCACGCCGTGCTCAAACTGCGCGCTGAAGGCGATGACGGAGAGCAAAATCCGGATGATGACATTGAGATCATCGAGGTGGATGCCCGTCCTAGTGACGCCATCGCTCTCGCTGTCCGCACCGGCAGCGGGATCTGGATGCTGGAAGAGGTGGTGGCGGAAGCCTCCATCGCGGTGGACGCAGAAGCTGATGCTGAGGACCAGAACGCCTTCAGCAGGTTCGTGGATGACCTGAGCCCAGCAGCCCTGGTGCGACATCTGCGCGGACGCAGTGATCCCAACAGCAAATCCCAGGATCCAGAGCCCCCGGAGTCCGATAACTCGGGAGACGAGTGAAGACGCGACACTTCGGCCAGGGACGGGCCGTGAGCCTGTTCACACTTGGAACCATGCGGGCTGTTGACTCCTCCGATCAGATGTCGGAAGTGCTCGAAACAGCGGCACAAATGGGCATCAACCACATCGAAACGGCTTCTGCCTATGGCCCTGCGGAAGCATTCATCGGTGATGCACTGATGCACCGATGTCGACGCCCGGCAGGCGGATGGGTGATCACAAGCAAACTGCTTCCCGGTCTGACTCTGCTTGAAGGACAGAGGCAACTGGATGGCATGCTCCGTCGCCTGGGGATCAGCCAACTGGATAATCTCGCTGTCCATGGCATCAACCTTCCCAATCATCTGGACTGGGCGCTGACCGGCGAAGGAGCTGCGCTGCTGGATTGGGCTGTTAGCAGCGGTCGCGTNCAGCAGATCGGCTTCAGCAGCCATGGTTCGACGGATCTGATNGAACGCGCNCTCCGATCGGGACGCTTCAGCTTCTGCAGCCTCCATGTGCATCTGCTTGATCCACTCAGACTCCCNCTGGCGATATGGGCTCTCCAGCANGGGATCGGNGTGATGGCGATCTCCCCGGCGGACAAGGGGGGNCGACTGCAGGCACCCAGCCCGACATTGGTGGAGGACTGCCAACCCGTCCCTCCGCTGAANCTGGCCTATCGATTTCTTCTGGCGCAGGGGATCTCNACCCTCACGCTGGGGGCNAGGTCACCGAAGGATCTGCAGCTTGCCAGGCAGCTCTCANACGCTGACGGCCCCNTAACNGAGGAAGAGAAGACATCTCTGGCTCATCTCGCNANAAANAGAANGGAACGGCTGGGGGACGATCTCTGTGGGCAGTGCCAGGCCTGCCTGCCCTGTCCNAATCANGTGCCGATCCCCGATCTGCTTCGTCTCCGCAACCTGGCGATCGGNCATGACCTGACCGGCTTCAGCCAGGAGCGTTACAACCTGATCGGCCGNGCTGGGCACTGGTGGGAATTGGTNGATGCCTCCAGTTGCGATGGATGTGGAGAGTGTCTGCCCCGCTGTCCGNATCAGCTGCCCATTCCNGATTTGCTGCGCGACACCCATCAACGGCTTGCAGCAGCNCCGAGACGCCGCTTATGGGGCTGAAGCCTTCCAGCGGGACAGCAGNTCTNCCCGCATGGTCGGCGTGAGCGNCTTCAGCGACCAGCATCGATTCCACACNNGTTCNGGTGGGAGCACCAGGGAACGCCAACGCTCAGGCAGAGNATCACGNTCAGCAGCCAGAACNGACTCCNNTANAGGAGCACGCCATCCAGCCTCGAGCAATCGACGCCGCAGCGGATCCTGCCAGGCCTTAAGGATCCAGTCCTGAGGCAGCGGTTCCCGTGTGGATTCCGGACGGACCAGNACGGTCCAATGCAGAGGTGCACCCTGCTCNGGCAGCACNACCGACAGCCGTGGATCGCGCCGCAGAAGNGNAAGACAGCGCTGCAAGGGGAGCACCACCACATCAGCCTGGCCCTTCAGCAACCAGTTGATGCCCTGGCGATCATCAAANCTCAGGACCTGACGACGCANATCCTTCAGNAGNNCAACCTTTTCTCCGGACAANCGAGCGGACAGCTCCATCACCAGCCGGGGACTNTCNGGAAGCACNACACGTCCACGCANTGANGGATCCAGCANAAGAGACCAGCCCTGCTTTGCNGCCTCTTTCGGTNTGGCCTTGCGAAGGAGNAGCATCACCCATGGACTGACCCCGGCTGGAAGCAGCNTTGAGCGAAGCGGCCCAAGCCCTGACAGNAACTGCTGCGCCTTGAGNCCAAGCTGTGCTGTCAGCGGATCGACAGCGATGGACTGCAGGGGAACNGACTCAAGGGTTTCCAGCCAGCCATCGGTCAAGGCCAGCAGATCGAAACGACTCCACTCCGCCTGCCNCCACTGNTCAGCGGATGTTGCGGNTCTGAGTTCCCAGGGACGCGGGAGCTCCGACACNAGGCGTTTGGGCAAAACACCCGANGGCGCAAAAACCAACGGGGAACGCAGATCANNTCCACAGCCACTCAGNCTCAGCAGCCCNGCAGTCCCNATNACCCGCAGCAGCTGCCGACGGCGAAGTGAGGTCGGNTNATCAGGCCGCATCATCATGAATTCGACGTTACGGGGAGATCTCGCAACCGCTCGAAAGCGTTGTCGCAGTCTGCGACAAGCCGCTGACANNCGANCCCGCGCAGCTGAGCCAGCAGCAACAACGCNCCNGCTCCGACCCCTTCCTTCACNAAACCCCGCTCNTAGTCNCGGAGGGCANNNTGACTGCTGGTGTGAAACCGAACGCCGCTNGCAAGNCCCATCACCGACACNTCNAANTGATCAGAAANGATNCNGACCAGTCGNGAAAGGGCTGCCGAGCCANCTCTGATGCCCTCCTGAGCCAGCCANGCNGTGGTTCCGATCAGAACCTGATCCGCCAGNCTTGAGCGAAGCGGCTGCGGCAGGTCCTGCATTGCAAGAGCAAGCACGGCCAGCATCTGGCTCCCTCCCCCGAGCAGCAGGGGCTGACCGGAACGAACCGCGCCGACAAGACATCCCGAAGCCACAGCCTGAAAAGGATCACCGACTGCAGAGAGAACAGCCTTGGCCGTTGGTGCTTGTCCGAGCTTTGCTCGCCTGAGTCCAGCGTCCACCAGCGTTCGTTTCAGATGCTGCGGAGGTCGCCGTGCACTGCCACTGATCAGATCCTCCACCGA
>NYUU01000067.1 GCA_002684175.1 Synechococcus sp. CPC35 | reverse complement strand
GCAATGGCGCGAGTGATCGCCTGGCGGATCCACCAGGTGGCATAGGTGGAAAACTTATAGCCCTTTTCATGATCGAACTTTTCCGCAGCACGGATCAATCCGAGACTGCCTTCCTGAATCAGATCCTGGAAACTCAAGCCTCGATTCATGTATTTCTTGGCAATCGATACCACCAGCCGCAGGTTGGACTGAACCATTTTTTCCTTGGCTCGACGTCCAAGCATCAGCCGACGACGGAAGCGAATCAGTGGCATTTCAACCAGAGCAGCCCATTCCTTGTTGTCGGGCTCATGTCCGTTGTCGCTTTCAAACTGCGCGGCTAATTCCTCGAGGTAAAGGAGATCCGCGATCTTTCTCGCCAGTTCGATTTCTTCATCCGGTCGCAACAGGCGAATACGGCCGATCTCCTGCAGATAGACACGGATCGAATCTTCTGTGTAGACGCCTTTCGGGCCAATTTTGATGCTGGCAAGAGCCTTTGCTTTGGCCTCTCTTTCGGCGGCTGAAGCCTGAGCCTTTTCAGCAGGGGTGAGTTCGGGCGTCACAGCTTTTGCCGTGGCCTTGGATTTAGTTGCAGTTGCCTTCTTCGCCGTCGTTTTTTTCTTGGCGGTGGCGGTCTTTGTTGAAGCTGTTTTTTTCGCAGTCTTCGTTTTGGTGGCGGGAGCCTTGCTTGCTTTCGTCGTTTCTTTTTTGGCCTGGTCGGCAGCTGCTAGCAATTCGTCCGCAGCATTGCTCAGATCCTTAGTGCTGCTACCGGAGCTTCGACGCCGTGGAGAAGCTTTCTTGGTGCCAGTTTTAGCCTTCACTTCCTTTACTTCCTTCACTTCACCGTCGGCATTGGCCAGAAGAACAATGTCCGGAGAAGCGGTTGTTGTTGCAGCAGGAGTCATGGTCCGAAGGCAAGGTGTCTGAGGAGAGCGGAGACCAGATTTGACGTAACTGGCGATCGATGACCTATTCAGGTCTTAGCGATAATTTGTTTCGCAAGCCAATTGAGCTGGGCCTGTTTCGGGCTCTTTAATTCTTCAAGTTTGGTTTCGACCGCTGATGAAAGCAAGGTCTGATCTCTGGGCTGTGTTCTGGGTGGTCTCAGACAGGTCAGGGTTGAAGGAGTGAGATCCCGAACTCTGGCAACGTGTCTTCCCTTTGAAACAAGCGCAGGTTTGGCCATACAAAGCCAACAACTTCATGTTAATGAAGTCTTTCGGAGATTGCAAGGCTTTGTCGCCTGCGTCATTCATTGTTGATGTGTGGCTGGATGCAGGGCGCGAAGGTCGTGTCTTCAGCTACCGGGCAGACCCTGCGCTGGCACTGCAGCCGGGAGACATTGTGCGCGTCAGGCTTCGAGGCCGGCCCATGAATGGTCTCGTGGTGAAAGCCATGGAGAACTCTGATTGTGTCGCCCAGGACCTTCAGCCCGTTGAGAACCTCCTCCAGAGGGCTGCCATTGATTCGATCTGGTATCGCTGGCTGTCGGATATGGCTTGTCGCTGCCATATCAGTCCGTTCCGGATGGTCAAGGCAGCGTTGCCCTCCGGCTGGCTGGGACAGGCGCGTCAGAAAGCTCTTTCCGCAGGGCGAGAGCTCCTCTGGGTGCAACTCCAGAACCCAGTTGTCGCTGATTCCGTTCCCACCAATCGTCAGCAGCAGCTTCTCAACTTGCTCCTGACCAGGGGTGGGGGGATGTGGCAGAAGGATCTTGAGGCTGCAGGATTCAGTGCAGCGCTCTTGCGGCCACTGGCAGCCCAGGGGTACGTCAGCAAGGAGCGCCGCAGGTCTGATCCGTCTGATCCTGAGCCGTCCCGCGAGCTTGAATCCCCACGCCTGCTCACCACGGAGCAGCGCGATGCCGTGTCGGTTTATCGCAGTCTTGCAAGCGGTGCCGGAATGTTGCTCTGGGGGATTACAGGGTCCGGCAAGACAGAGGTTTATCTCCATCTGGCGGCCAGGGAGATCGCCCTGGGCAGGCAAGTGCTGCTGCTGACACCCGAAATCGGCCTGATCCCACAGCTCGTGGATCGTTGCCGTCGACGCTTTGGATCGAGGGTTCTCGAATACCACAGCGGGTGCAGTGATGGAGAGCGGGTGCGTGTCTGGCGCCGATGCCTTGATCCAGACCAGCCGCTTGTGGTTGTGGGCACGCGTTCAGCGGTCTTCCTTCCACTGAGTCGGCTGGGGCTCATGGTTCTCGATGAGGAACATGACAGCTCCTACAAGCAGGAATCGCCGATGCCCTGCTATCACGCCCGTGACCTGGCGATGGATCGGGCTCAGCGTCAGGACGCCCGGTTTGTGCTCGGCAGCGCCACCCCCTCGCTGGAAACCTGGGCTCGCTGTTCCCCAGAGGGGCCGCTGCATCTGGTGAGGCTTCAGCAGCGGATCTCACGACAGGCACTTCCGCCTGTCCATGTGGTGGACATGAGGACGGAACTGGCCGAGGGACACAAGCGACTGATCAGCCGTCCGTTGATGGACCGGCTCGCGTCATTGCCGGATCAGGGCGAGCAGGCGGTGGTGCTGGTCCCGCGCCGTGGTTACAGCCCCTTCCTTGGTTGTCGCAGCTGTGGCGAAGTGGTGCAGTGTCCGCACTGCGATGTGGCCCTCACGGTTCACCGCGGTCAGGGAGGACGACAGTGGCTTCGTTGCCATTGGTGTGATCACCGGGCGGAGATGGGTAACCGATGCAGCCACTGCGGCTCAACAGCGTTCAAACCCTTTGGAGCTGGCACGCAACGGGTGATGGAGTTGCTCGCCGATGAGCTTGAGGGGTTGAAGCTGCTGCGTTTTGATCGCGATTCCACCGGTGGGAGGGATGGTCACCGGCGACTTCTCGACAGGTTTGCCAGCGGCGAGGCAGATGTGTTGATCGGGACCCAGATGCTGGCGAAGGGCATGGATCTCCCCCGGGTCACCCTCGCTGCTGTGCTCGCTGCTGACGGTCTCCTGCATCGTCCGGATCTGAGGGCTGGAGAGCAGGCGCTGCAGCTGCTGCTGCAGCTGGCCGGACGTGCCGGTCGGGGGGAACGTCCCGGCCAGGTGCTGGTTCAGACCTACTGCCCTGAGCACCCCGTGATTCAGCATCTTGTGGATGGGCGCTACGAGGCGTTCCTCANCCAGGAGATGCAGGTTCGTCGTGAAGCCGGTCTGGTGCCGTTCAGCCGGGCCTGTCTGCTCCGTCTCTCNGGGGAATCGGCCAGTGCCACAGCCACTGCNGCNTCGGTGCTGGCGGAACGGCTTCGNCCGCTCTGCGATGAACAGGANTGGTGGCTGATGGGGCCTGCACCGGCACCGGTGGCNAGAGTGGCCGGTCGNAGTCGCTGGCAGCTGCTGCTNCATGGCCCAGCNGATTCGCCTCTGCCNTTGCCCCCTGGGCAGACNCTTTGGGANGGTTTGCCNANGGGGGTTGCACTCGCNGTGGATCCNGATCCGCAGCAGCTCTGATCAGGAGGGCAGCTCCGGNAAGCCGAACANTCTGCGGCGGATGATCTGCAGCCACAGACTCAGCACCAGCAGCAGCAGAACNACAAGGCAGCCAAGGCCAAGGGGATTCCAGCGCCAGGTTTCCAGCNCGATCTGTGTCNGTTCACCGCTGTTCAGCCTGTGNTGCTGGCGCCCATGGTCCAGGCTCAGGTTGATCGTNAGATCAGGAATCGCTGGAAGTGAGCTGAGATCNAGATTNAGATGCAGCGTCTGGTGAACCCCGATGAGCCAGTTGCGTTCCTGCAGCGTCAGCCCAGGAGAAGGCAGCACNACCCCTGCGCTGCGACCGGCCAGATCGACAATCCGTTGCATCTGCAGATTCAGCTCCTGGGACGGCTGGATCGATGTGCTCAGGCTCGCGGCACCNGGGCCTGGATGGTNGATGTGAAGATCNGGGAGCTCCNCTGAAAGGCTCTGCTCNAACCGTTGCTGCCAGGGGAGACGCTGGCCATGCAGGCTCTGGATCTGCCATTGCATCTGCATCCGATCCGGNCCNGGAAGTTCNAGATCGGCATCGATCCGCACGCANCCGCTGAGCAGCAGGGTCAGCCCCAGCAGCACTGCTGANACNAGGAGNCCGAAACCGAGAGCCGGTCCGCGCGTCGGCCCCGTTGGTGGCGGNGGAGGTTCGTCNTTCTTTCGNGAGCGGCGGCGNCCGCCCGATGGGGTGATCCCCTGNCCTGTGGCGTTCATCTCGAGCTGGGGGAGGCGGATGGACCAGCGTTCAGGTCGTTCCAGGCTGGGTGCTTCGAGGATNGTCAGNAGCTGTCTGGCCTGCTGTCGCAGATCGGAATCNCTGCACTGGCAGAGGGCTCGGCAGGTGGAGAGTGCCTGGTCGTCCTGNCCCTGNCCCATCCAGGCNGTGACCATCAGAAGACGCAGATANGGTCCGTTGGGATCAGTGAGTGGATANAGCTCCGCAAGGCTGCTGAGCATCTCCAGTGACTGCCCGTAGTCGCCNCGTTCAAGAGCGGCNTCAACGGCTGACAGATCAAGCTCCGGCTTGCCTTNNTTCACATCANTCAGCCGCGTCCCAGCACCATCGTGCCGATTCCGGCNTGGGTGAAAACCTCAAGCAGCAGGGCATGGGGAACNCGTCCGTCAATGATGTGTGCCGCAGCCACCCCCTGNGCAAGGGCACGGATGCAGCATTCCGTCTTCGGCGTCATCCCACCNGCNACNGTGCCGTCATCNATGAGCTGACGNGCNTCNGAAAGNCGCAGNTTGCGAATGANGGANGNGGGGTCCTCCCGTTCNCNGAGNATNCCTGGNGTGTCNGTGAGCAGNATCAGTTTNTCGGCCTCNAGGGCTGCNGCNAGTTCCCCTGCCACTGTGTCGGCNTTGATGTTGTANGTCCTGCCGTCTTCAGGGCTGGCNGCGACACTCGAAATCACCGGNACATAGCCACGATCNAGAAGCGGCTCGAGAACATCNGGGTTCACNCGGGCCACGTCCCCAACCAGGCCATGNCTTCCATTNCCCCAGGGNCGTGCCTCGACGAGGACGCCGTCACTGCCGCTGAGGCCGACTGCATGGGTTCCGAGCTGGTTGAGACCGTTGACGATCTGTTTGTTCACCCGCCCGACCAGCACCATCTCCACGACATCCATGGTTCTGGCGTCGGTGACCCGCAGGCCATCCCGAAATTCGGCCGGAATCTCAAGGCGCTTCAGCCAGTGGTTGATCTCAGGACCACCGCCATGAACCACAACGGGCTGAACCCCCACACAGGCGAGCAGGGCCAGATCNCNGAAGACCGCCGTACGNAGCTCNTCATGGGCCATGGCGGCTCCGCCGTACTTGATGACGATGCGNCGTCCNGANAAGCGCTGGATGTANGGCAGCGCTTCGCTNAGNACNGANACACGCAGGGCATCATCACCGTGCTGNGTTGGATGGTCCATTNNTTCAGTCCGCCTTNCCAGGCAGNAGAAAGAGATCCAGATGGTCGNCGTCGAGNTGNTTCAGTTCNGCNTGGACTCCNTTCGCGAAGAANCGACCGAGTCGCTCCTGCCGTTCCTNCCAGNTTTCCAGGGGNATGTCCCCGATNTGAAACCNNAGNCGCAGTCCGTANCCGCCATCNGGGGAGAGTTCCTCGATCTCCTCAAGCTGGGGAGGATTGTCCTCACTCCANAGTTTGAGNGATTCAAGNGANGTCTCNAGATGGGCCTTCTGTCCATAGCGCCAGCGNGTGACGTCACCGAGGAGTTTGGCCAGTTCNGGTGCNGCAGCCTCTCTCTGNACACGAANGGTTTCNACNGGTGTGATGCGCANGGCNGGNGGCAGCTCGGATGATTTCAANGCCAATCCACCCAGGAAGATCGGGATGCCGTAAAAAATCGTCGGCAGGCTCAGGTTCGCACTGCCCGAGGCGTAGGCGATGGNACCGANCACGGTGAGNACACCNCCGAAAATCGTNACCAGACTGCCTGGGGAGAGGAGATCNTTCATGAAGGCTTGTTCGTGCGCGTCATTGTGGCGTCCGGCCCATCAGGATGGNTGTTCTCCGCNTCGAACGGATCNGTGTCTGAANCTTCATCTGCCGAAGTGAAAAAGCTTCTCCTGCAGATCGATGCAGACCGCAGCTGGTTGCTTCAGNAGATTGACAGCGGTCGCTGGCCGGATCTGAGACTGGACCTNGCGGCCCTGGAACGGGAGTTGGGACAGCTGATTACCCGTGCATCNGAGCTTCACGATGAATGAGAAGGCTGAGGGAAGNCGNTTGGGTCAGCCTGNTTTCAGAACGGGATNTCGTCCGTATCCGGCACCAGTGGTGCNGTATTCCAGCTGGACGCTTCGGGTTGGGTCGGGNTGGTGNCGGGAGATGGCGCTGCTGGCTGGCNNNCNTCCTGNTTCGCTGCAGCAGGAGGAGCGGAAGNCGCTCCGATCGGATGCAGGCGCGCCAGGGTGAATTCNGCACGCTTCTCNTTCATCCCATCGCCACGGGGCACGGTGTTCATCCGCAGCCTTCCCTCGATCAGCAGTCTCTGACCCATCTGCACCCTGTTCTGCAGGTCCTGGGCGAGATTTCCCCAGCCAACGACCTTGAGCTCTCCGGGAGGATCACCATCGCGAAGNGAGTCGAATCGCACCGCCATCTCGGCGATCGGGGTCTGATTGTCCTGGGTGTACCGAACCGTCGGCGCGTCGATCACCTCAACTTCGAGCACGCAATGGTTCATGGCTCTGTCCGATGTCGCTGCACATCCTGATGCACGACTTCGNCGATGACCAGCGTTCCATCCTNCTNCTGGCGGGAACCGGTGACGGNCCCCGGCTGGCAAAGCTGCTTCAGCANCAGGGCTGGNCGGTCAGNGTGAGCGTGGTGACAGANGCNGCAGCANGNANCTACNGGGATCTCGGAGTGAACGGCATCAGAATTGGTGCTCTCGGGGATGAATCCGGCATTGCCNCACTGCTTCAACAGCAGGGACCATTCCGCTGGGTTGTGGATGCCACCCATCCGTTCGCCGTCAGGATCAGCAGAGACCTCACCAAGGTCTGTCGCCGAT
>NYUU01000066.1 GCA_002684175.1 Synechococcus sp. CPC35 | reverse complement strand
TGATTTTGCTGCGATTCAACAGAGCCTTCAAAGGCCGCCGTGGAAGCGAGAGGTAATCCTTCAACTGATCAACACTTGCCGCGGGGAGCGAAAGCTCAAGACAGTGACGACGCTGAACTCTCAAACGCGACCAGTGAAACGGTTCTGAAATCAAACCCTCGCATGCCGGATCAGGTGGATGGGATCGGAGATGATCAGATCGAGGATGCCGAGGAGCGGCTGACGCTGATGAACCAACCGTTCAGGATCGAGCAGGATTGTCTCGGAGATGTCAGGGTTCCTGAAGCTGTTCTTTGGGGCGCACAGACACAACGTTCGATTGAGAATTTCGCCATCGGGCTGGAGCGGATGCCCAACGAGCTCATTCACGCTCTGGCACGCATCAAGGGTTGCTGCGCTGNAGTGAACGCTCGCCATGGCCTGCTGAGCANNGAGCAGGCGGATCGGATCAAGGGGGCAGCTGAATCGATAGCNGCCGGCCANCACGATGAACAGTTTCCCCTGAAGGTCTGGCAGACGGGGAGTGGAACCCAGACCAACATGAANGTCAATGAGGTGATCAGCAATCTGGTGTCCAGGGANTNCGGNGAANCCCTTGGCAGCCATCGCCCTGTGCATCCCAACGATCACGTCAACCGCTCCCAGTCCACAAACGATGTCTTCCCGGCAGCGATTCATCTGGCCGCNGCNTNGCAGCTGCATCACCTGCTGTTGCCAACACTCANGGAACTGACGCAGTCACTGGATACGAAGGCCGCAGCATGGGGGTCGATCGTGAAGATCGGCCGCACGCATCTGCAGGATGCCGTGCCACTCACNCTGGGCGACGAAGTCTCCGCCTGGAGAGATCAGCTGATCCAGTGCCGNCAATGGATCACATCTGCGCTGAATGACCTNTCTCACTTACCCCTGGGNGGTACGGCTGTGGGCACAGGGCTGAATACTCCTCCCGGTTTCTCCGAGGANGTNGCCAGGGAACTCTCGAGAGAAAGCGGATTGACATTTCATCGCGCTGAAAATCTCTTCGCNGTGATGGGAGGTCATGACGCACTGGTNCAGACCATGGGCCAGATNNGGCTTCTGGCGGTNGCNCTTCTGCGGATNGNCAATGACATCCGCCTGCTTGGNTGCGGCCCCCGCGCGGGNCTGGGGGAACTNCGCCTGCCGGCGAACGAACCAGGCAGCTCGATCATGCCTGGGAAGATCAACCCAACCCAGTGCGAAGCCCTGGCGATGGTCTGCACCCAGGTGATGGGNCTGGATTCGGCGGTGGCTGCCGCAGGTGCNGGCGGTCATCTGCAGATGAATGCCTACAAACCGCTGATCGGNTTCAATCTGCTGCANTCGATCCGACTGCTCACNGATGCGATGCGCAGCTTTCGCTGCAATCTTGTTGAAGGGCTAGAGCCGGATCGAGACCGGATNCAGCAGTTCGTGGAACGATCNCTGATGCTGGTGACAGCTNTGACACCAAGCATCGGTTACAGCAAGGCGAGTGCCATTGCTCANCGAGCACATGCAGAGGGTCTGACGCTGAGAGNNGCGGCCCTGGAACTCGGCCACATCACAGAGGAGGANTTTGATCNGATCGTNGACCCANGTGCNATGGCACGGCCACATNCCTGAATCAGGCANCACGTTCCGTGGCTGGATTGGTTCCTCCACCCTCTGTCATGGGATCCTCCGACTCCGCCACAGGAAAGCGGTTGATCGCTTTCAGNGCCTGNCGGGAATGACTGCGCAGCTGCTCGCTGATTGCTTCGCAGTAGGGNACCTGGGCCAGNAGATCAACAGTTCGGCGCATGATTCGCACCACATCNCCCTCATCGAGGGAGGTATTGGCGATCAGATCGGTCCAGGCGGCACCCCGTGCCCAAGCCTCCACCAGTCCCATGAGCTCAGGTTCCCACCAGGCNGGAACAACCACNCCGGCCCGCTCCTGTNCCCGNAGCAGCTCNCGGCGGAGCGNNGAGAGNTCNTGCATGGCCTCCTCCGCCGCAGGGGGAGGAGGGAAACCGCTCCAGAGATCGGGCCTGTTCACCTCGGTGCTGATCGCCTCGAACACNGCAGCNAGATTCGATGGAGAGAGNTCGTCCAGATGACCACTCATCAGTGCNAGGCCNAGCCAGAGCTCGTTGTCACCCCGCAGGGCCGCCACGGTGCGACCGATCTCGGTGGGCTCCAGCTCCTGGAGACANCCGAACTGCTGCAGGATGCCCATCAGGGCNAGGAAGGTCTCCCAGTGNCGGTTGGCTCTGTGATGCAGGAGCTGCTGTCGNTCGTCGATCTCAAGCTCCAGCTCCTCCATGCGGCGGCGGTGCTTCTTGAGNTGTTTGCGNTCTCCCCAGCGATGGGCNGGATGNTCNGCCTGCTTCCGCTCCAGATCCTGCACNCGATGGGCCTGNGTGAGCACTTCGCCTGCCAGGTCGTACTGAGGGGTGGTCATGTCATGCCTNCCTGCCATNTGTGCCACCGCNAGGGCNAGACCACCACTGGCCTGGTCACCATGACGAAGCTCTCCTGCTCTCTGCAGATCCGGAGCGGTCACGACATCNACCTGCAGACAGCTGAGCTCAGCGTGAATGCTGACAACCGCCTGACAGGGCANCAAAAGCCAGACATTTTCATCGGTGAGACAGAGCAGCAGCGGGAACTGTCCAGGNCCGTCNACCTTGTCGACNATCACTGCNGGCGAAACCCGACCGCGCAGCTGAGGCGACTTGAGACTCACCAGGGTGCCCGTNCTTGCGAACTGCAAAGCAAGGGTGAGCTCATTGGCCAGCGTCTCCTCCGCCTGCTGCTGAAGAATGCGGAGCAGCCGNCGCTCNTCCCGCAGGCAGGCCCGCATTTTNTCGTAGTCCTCGAAGTCCTCCCAGGGCACATCGCCTGAATCACCCTGNAGCTGAGNGAGCTGCAGNCGCAGCTGNGNGAGCATGTCCTCGTCCTCGACCANNTCGAGGCTGGCCAGATACCGACCGAAGCTGCGTTCAACCAACTCCCTGGCCTTGNCNANATCATGGCGNTGCAGNAGGTTCAGCACCATGCCGTAGCTGGGAGTGAACTGACTCACGAGTGGATCCGCCGGGCTCGTNGCCAGTTGGCCCGCCTCACGCACNCCTTCAAAACGGCTCTGCACCGTGACGACGAANCCCNNGGAATCNAGGCCGCGNCGACCGGCACGNCCTGCCATTTGCAGGAACTCACTNCCCATCAGNGGCCGATGNCCGCGCTCCGTGCGTTTCGANAANGANGCNATNACGGTGCTGCGGGCNGGCATNTTGATTCCNGCGGCCANGGTCTCGGTGGCAAAGACAACCTTGACGAGTCCCTGCTGGAACAGCTCTTCGATCAGCTCCTTCCATGCCGGCAANACGCCGGCATGGTGAGCCGCGATGCCCCNGAGCAGCGCATCNGCATGAATGCCATCNCGNACCGCCTCGGGGTTTTNCNGGNNGTACNNCGTNAGCCTGGACTGNATCCTNGCCTGGTCCTCCCTGCTCACCAGGCACTGCACCCCGAGATCTCTCACGGCCTTGTCACANCCACGTCNGCTGAAGATGAANTANATGGCCGGNAGCATGTTGCGCTCAGCCATNTGNGCCACCACGAAACTGATCGGTGGCGCCTCAGGCTGCGGCGGCCGAGGGGAACGNCCCTTGCGTTTNTNCCCCTTCGGAGCTCNCCACACCTTGCANTTCGCATGAAGGCCTGTGCCCTCNTCGTTCAGCAGGGGATGCAGACCCTTGGCACTGCAGAAACTGAACTGCAGNGGCACAGGCCGGTAATCACTGNGCACCAGGGTCGTGGGCCCATGGACTTTTTCAATCCAATCCGTCAACTGACCGGCATTGGCCACCGTTGCGGANAGGGCCAGCANCTGAACCGGTGGNGGGCAGTGAATGATCGATTCNTCCCAGACCGTGCCGCGCTGGGAATCGTTCATGTAATGGCACTCATCAAGCACCACGGCTTCAACATCCTTGAGCGGGTCGTCGTGCTCATCGGCTTCCGCATAGAGCATGTTGCGGAAGATCTCCGTGGTCATCACCACGATTGAGGCCTCACGGTTGACGCTCAGATCTCCGGTCATCAGTCCAACCTTGTCCGAACCGAACTGATCGCGAAAATCCCGCAGCTTCTGATTGGAGAGAGCCTTCAGGGGCGTGGTGTAGAAAACCTTCTGGCCATGGGCAAGAGCGCGATGGATTGCATATTCCCCAACGAGAGTCTTTCCCGAACCCGTTGGAGCACTCACCACCACTGAGTGTCCGTGGTTCAAGGCATCAATGGCCTCAAGCTGGAAGTCATCCAGCGGAAACGGAAAAATGGTGTCCGGTTCCAGACCGAATCCCGTGGAGTTCACAGCCGGCACCGACGCAGAAGTGTCCGACGTTGAATCCAACATTCCTCAATCTTAGGGAGCGTCGACAGGCTCCCCCCGAAAGCATCGGTTGAAACCTGCCTCTGATCAGAGCATTTCATGACCGATGGGATGACAAAGGCCCGCCATCGATGCCATGACAGAGAGAGAGCTGCCCTGCGTTCGTGACCACCAGTCCTCTTCTGCTCTCCTCTCCGGAGGAAGACACCCTGATTGATGCATTGCGGGGGTGTCGCCACCGCACGGAACTCAAAGCCCTCGAACAGCGACTGGCCAAATCCACCGACGCTCCCCCACTGTTCGAATGGATCTGTGATCTGCTTGTGGCACGAAGAATTTCGCGCGGACTAGCTGCAAGGCTGCTGTCTCAGCTGCATTCAGGACGGCTGGACCCCTGAAGAACAAGTGATCAAAGACCTGCCTCTCTAACGGCAGCGTTTTGGTCATGCTCTGCTACTTGTGCTCCATCACCTCACCAAGCCATGGCAACGGCGGAACAGAAAAAGACCATCACCAAAAAGCGACTTCAGGAGCTCCGCAATCAATGCAGAGACCACTACAACGTCGTTGCAGATGGAACACTGCCGGATGGTGCTGAAGTCAGGTTGACGATGGGCAAGCTTCAGGAACTGATCGAACTTCTGGACGGCAAGTCGAAATGGGATGAAAGCGAGGCCGGCTGAGAACAGACCGTTCAGCGGCCGCTGACAGTCGGTTGTTATTCATTCGGTGGTTATTCAGTGGGCGTTTGTTAGGTGGGCGGTTGTTCAGCAGAACTCCGCCAGAAGGCCGCCAGGGCGCTGCCGATCAGGCAGTGAATCACTGCTGAGACAGCCCCCGGCAGTGCTGTCAGCGGGCTGGCAAAACCTCCACTGCGTGCGAGGACAACAGCAAGGCCGGAATTCTGCATGCCCACCTCAATACTGATGGTGCGGCAGACGGACGCTCTCTCTCCCGCCAGCAGAGGCAGCAGCCAACCCAGAAGAAACCCTCCTCCATGAAGGAGAAGACAAGCCAGCAGCAGCAACGGCCCCTGCTCAACCAGGGCACTGGTCTGGCTGCCAACAACACTGGCAACGATCAAAACGATCGCAATCACTGCCAGGGGTGGCATCACAGGCTGAACACGTCCTGCGATTCGCGGCAGCCCCTTTTTCAGCAGAACCCCGAGTGACAACGGCACGATCACAACCTGCAGAACACTCCGCAGCAGTGCCCAGCCATCCACGGGGACGTACTGGCTGGCCAGCAGTTCCGTGAGATTTGGCGTCAGCACCACTGCCGCCACGGTGCTGATCGTGGTCATCACGACAGAAAGAGCGACATCCGCACGTCCGATCAGAGCCACCACGTTGCTCGCGGTGCCACCCGGGCAACATCCAACCAGGATCAGACCGACAGCCAATGGGGTTGAAAGATTCAGTGCTGCAGCAATCCCTGCAGCGAGAGAAGGCATCACCACAAACTGAGCCACAACACCCAGCACGAGTGGACGGGGCCTGCCTGCAACACGGAGAAAATCCTCAGGTCTGAGGCCCAGTCCCATCCCCAGCATGATCACGCCGAGACCAAGGGTGATCAGTGGGCCCCGAAACCAGGTGAACAGGGGTGGATGAATCAAAGCAAGGCCCGCGCCCAGCAGGGTCCAGAGCGGGAAAAGCAACGTGAAACGCTCCGGAGTCATTCCTGAATCTCGTGCAGTTCAATCTTGATAAGACTGACAGCATGACCCGAGATTTCCAGCAGCAAATCGATCCGGCCCGACTGCGATCGCTGCGCTGTCTCCACCCCGGTCCGGAAAACTGGCAGTTCCGAAGCAATGCAACTGCTTCGGACTGTCTTCGCGACCTGGCCAGCAATGACTACCTGGGACTGAGCCGTCATCCCGACGTGCTGGATGCTGCTGCCAGGGCTCTTCGCTCAGATGGCCTGGGTTCCGGCGGCTCGAGGCTGGTGACGGGAACCCGGCCCGTACACATTGAACTTGAAAAACAGCTGGCAAGTTGGCTGGGGAGGGACAGAGTGCTCCTTTTTCCGAGTGGATTCCAAGCCAACATCGCTGCTGTGATGGCACTGGTCGATCGCCATGGCACGGTTGTTGCCGATCGACTGATCCACCATTCCCTGCTGGTCGGTGTGCGGGCGAGCGGAGCCCGGCTGAAACGCTTCGCCCACAATGACCCCGTTGATCTGGAGCGATGCCTGTCCGGCCTGGGGTCCCAGGCCACCCCGCCTCTGGTCATCACGGAAAGCCTGTTCAGCATGGAGGGCAGCAGCCCTGATCTGGCCGCGATCGGTGCGGTCTGTGCAAGTCACAACGCGCAGCTGATGGTCGATGAAGCCCACGCCCTCGGAGTCCTCGGGACAGGGGGCAGAGGTCTTTGCAGGGAGATGGACGAACCTGTCCATCTGATCAGCGGCACCTTCGGCAAAGCCTTCGGCAGCGGCGGAGCTTTCCTGGCCAGTGATGCAGAGCTTGGGGAACGGCTGCTGCAGACCTGCGGCGCCTTCCGCTACACCACGGCCCTGGCCCCCCCACTAGCCGCAGGCGCCATGGCCGCTCTGAACCTGATTCAGGACAATCCAGGCTGGAGCACGGAGCTGATCCAACGCAGCCAACTCTGGCGGGATGCCCTCAGCAACCATGGCTGGGCACGGCCGGCCGGCCATGGTCCGGTTCTGCCGTTGGTGGTCGGTGCTGATCAAGCCACCCTCGATCTCCAGAACAGGCTGGAGCATCAGGGGCTGCTCAGTGTGGCTATTCGCCCTCCAACGGTGCCGGAGGGAACCGCGCGCCTGCGGCTTGTCCTGCGGATAGACCTGCCGGAGGACACCTTGAACCAGCTGCTTCATGCTCTGCCCGTCCGATGAACCAAATCATCGCGATGCACGGCTGGGCAGGGCATGCGGGACTCTGGAATCACTGGAGACGCATGCTTGAACCCCAGGGATGGGTCTGGCAGTCCGCAGAACGCGGCTACGGCCCCGCCCCCCTGGACATGCCGCAGTGGCATTCGACACCGGGAGAACGGGTGGTGATCGCCCATTCCCTGGGTCTGCATCTGTTGCCGGAAAACCGGCTGAAGGACGCCACAGCTGTTGTTCTTCTGGGATGTTTCACCACCTTTGCTGAAGCGGGGACGGCGGGGCGAGCCACAAGAGCCGGGCTGCAAGGCATGCGAGCAGCCCTGGGGTCGACCTCTGAACAAAACATGCTGCGGAAATTTCTCGAGAAAGCCTCTGCGCCGCTGTCCATCGATGCCTTTCCACCCTTTCCTGTGCTCGGGGCACTCAGCGATTCCGGCCGCAACCGGTTGAATGATGACCTTGGCCTCCTGGAAAGCTGTCGACAGCTGCCGATGTCATGGCCTCGCCAGGCCCGCGTTCTCGTGGTGCGCGGGATGAAGGATGCCGTTGTTTCAGCGGCCGGCCATCAACAGCTTGTCGATGCCCTCAGCAACCAGACCATTCAGGTTCACTGTGACCCGAGCTCGGGACATGCGTTGATCACACCACGGGTGCTAAGGATCGTCGACCAATGGCTTCAGATCCCTTGATCTCGACGGGCCGCGTTCTGGATTCGTTCGGTGGCGCCGCCGATCGCTACAACAGCGCCGCTGGCCTGCAGCAGAGCATGGCCTGGAGGTTGGCAGGCAACTGCAGCCGTCTGCCAATCGAGAAAGGCCTTTGGGTGGATCTGGGCAGTGGCACGGGATGCCTTGCTGATGCCCTTGAGCAAACCTTTCCGGGGCAGATGATTCTGCGGCTGGATGGCAGCATCGCCATGCTGCGCCGACAAAGGACCGGCACCAGAACCCAGCTGCACGACCTGAGCCGGGGTTTGCCGTCCTGGCCGGAGCGCCCGCAGCTTCTGGCCTCCAGCTTCGCTCTTCACTGGTTGCCGGATCCAGCCCTCAAGTTGCGTCAGTGGCTGGAGGCATTGTCTTTCGGAGGATGGCTGGCGGTGACGCTGCCTGTCCAAGGAAGCTTTCCGGAATGGCAGAGGGCCGCTGATCAAGCAGGAGAGAGATGTTCAGCTCTTTCACTGCCGGAGCGGACGGAACTTCTCTCGGCCATCCCCAGCGCTGCAATCCAGCTGGATCACTGCCTGAACATCACCCAAACGGCAGCCCATCCCAAGGATCTTCTGAAACCGATGCTCACCACAGGCGCATGCGTGACCCAGGGTGGTGGTCTGAGCACCGCAGGGTGGCGGAAGTTGTTTCGTGCATGGCCCGGTGACGCCGAAACCGGCGATGCGATGCTGAGTTGGAGAATCCTGTTCGTCATTCTGAAGCGCTGAGGTCGTTGTCCATGCGACTGGTGGTCTGTGGAACCGACACGGATGTGGGTAAAACCATCGTTAGTGCCTGGCTGGTGCAGGGACTCAAGGCGACCTACTGGAAACCGGTCCAAAGCGGCCTGGAGGGAGGTGGAGATCGCGAGCGCGTTCGATTGCTGCTGAACCTCCCCAGCGAACGCTTACTGCCGGAGGTCTACGCCTTCACGCAACCGGTTTCACCGCACTGGGCTGCAGAACTCGATCAACAGCCTCTGGATCCCGAACGGCTGAAACTGCCTGAGAGCACAAGTCACCTCGTGGTGGAGACCGCAGGCGGAGTGATGGTCCCTCTCACCCGCAGCTGGCTGCAGATCGATCAGCTCACGCGGTGGGACCTACCCATTGTTCTGGTTGCAAGAAGCGGCCTGGGAACCCTCAATCACACCCTGCTCACGCTCGAAGCCCTCCGCCTGAGAAACCTGAAGGTTCTGGGGCTGATTCTCAATGGTCCGCCCCATGCGGACAATCCAGCCACCCTTGAACAGCTTGGCGGGGTGCCTGTGCTGGCTCAGCTCCCTCCACTCCAGGAACTGAATGCACAACAACTGGCCAAGGCGTGGCAGCTTCAGGAACTCAGCTCTACATTCCAGCGGTTGATGAGCCAGACAACTTCCCTGTGAATAAACGCCAAACCCTCTCCACCGTGGTTGTTGCGATGCTCTGCGTCGGAATCCTGGTGCTGTTCACAGACCTTGAGGTCCAGCTGGTCCGCTGGGTGAACTGCAGCACAGTTGCAACAGAAGCTGAGCGAGAAAGCGAAATGTGTCGCTAAACATCGCTCAGCCAAGAGATCTTGATCGCATCGGGCAGGTCCCCATCCTCATCGCCACCTGTCGGACCGCGAGAGTCAAGGGCCAGCCCTGACGCAACTCGGTATGAATCTGCTCAACGTGGACAGGTGACCAGCCACGCATTTCGAGGTCACTTCGGATGGCATGCCATCTGCCCTCAGCAAACACTGCAGAGGTGAAAAGCGACTGAGGCTCAGTTTTAGCTCCGGCCTGCACGGGAGGGAGAAATCGCCTGGATGCACGCCTTGAACGGGTTGTGGCCATTGAGGACAACTCCGCAGGTTCAAGCTCCAATATGACAAAAGCTGCGCCGACCGTCATGGCGGTTGACCTTCACCCCAACTTGTGGCCTCCTTTCACCCAGATGGCCTCGGCTGCCCCTCCTCAGCGCGTGACCGCCGGAGAGGGAGCCCTGCTGATCAGGGAGTCGGGTGAACCTTTGATCGATGCAATCAGCAGCTGGTGGGTGACGCTCCATGGTCATGGCCATCCGCAGCTGGCGGCAGCAATCGCGGATCAGGCCGCTCAGCTGGAACAGGTGATCTTTGCGGACTTCACCCATGCCCCCGCCGAACAGCTTGCCGTGAGGCTGAGCGAGCTCACGGGTCTGCAGCGCCTCTTTTTTTCCGACAACGGCTCCACCGCCGTGGAAGTGGCTCTCAAAATCGCATGCCAGTGGTGGGTGAACCAAGGACAGCCGCGTCAGCAAATCGTGGCGTTCGAAGGGGCTTATCACGGCGACACCTTCGGTGCGATGGCCGTTGGAGAGCGCAATCTGTTCAGCGCACCTTTCGAAGACAAATTATTTCCCGTGGCAAGGGTGCCCTGGCCAGCCACATGGTGGGACGATCCCCACATCGCGAAAAAAGAGGAAACAGCTCTTCAAAGCCTCGACTCCAGCCTCGAGACCCCTACTGCTGCGGTAATTCTCGAACCACTGCTTCAGGGAGCGGGAGGAATGGCCATGGTGCGTCCTCGCTTTCTTCAACAGGTTGAGGAGCGGGTCCGGGCCTCGGGGGCCCTGTTGATCGCTGATGAGGTTCTCACTGGTTTCGGCCGCTGTGGGGATTGGTTCGCCAGTCGACGCGCTGGGATTCGCCCTGACCTGATGGCCCTCTCAAAAGGCCTTACCGGTGGCTGCCTGCCCATGGGTGTGACCATGGCGAGCGAAGCGGTTTTCAACGCTTTTGTCGGAGATGATCCAGCCCTGACTCTCTGGCATGGCCACAGCTTCACAGCGAATCCACTGGGATGTGCGGCAGCGAATGCCAGCCTGAATCTGCTGGAGGAGAATCCGGCAGCTTTCCAATCGTTCGAACAGCGTCACCGCCCCCACCTGGAGGCTCTCGCAGGGCATCGCCGCGTCGAACACCCAAGGCTTACAGGCACCGTTGCTGCCTTCGATCTGGTGGTTGAGGGGACATCGGGCTACCTCAATCCTGCGGGGCCAACGGTCAAACGGATCGCGATGGAACATGGAGTGTTTCTGCGACCACTCGGGCAGGTTGTTTACCTGCTGCCGCCCCTCTGCATCACTGACACGCAACTCGAGCACTGTTACCGCGCGCTCCGAACCGCCCTGGATCAACTTTGAAACAAGGCTGATCAGGGGCCTGCCTGTATCGCGGCCTCCACATCTCCTCGGGACAAGCCGTAGGGGAGTGAACAACTCGATGATGTCGCTGACGACGACGGCATCCACTGAATCTTCAGATCGTCGCGATCAAGCAACAGCACAGCTCGCCATTCAGAGGCCTCCAGAAGCCATTGGCAGGGATCATCATCAATTCGTGTCGCCCCAAGCTCTTGCAGCCAGAGTTCAAGGGCGCGAAGGGAGTGCTGATTCAGAGGGGTTGTCTCCGACGGCAGAGCGGACATCGGTTGGTGACCCTTTCATGGCCATGGAAGTCTGCTCGCTGCTCAGCCAGACCGGCGAAACCTGCCATTGACGCCCCTGAACAAGAGCCACTCCAATCCCAAGCAGCAGACTCAGCAGAAGAGCGAAGCTGAGAAGCAGCAAGGAAAACCATTCCCCTCCCGACAGAGGACGACGCTCACCGATACCGTCCCAGGCACTGGATCGAACAACGGGCTCTGTTGAGGAGTCCTTGGAGAGGGGGTTTGAGGGCTGAGCGGCCGCGTTTGAATCACTGAGCTTCAACAGAACGTCGTAGGACTCCTTGAGTCGCTGAAACGCCTGGCGGGCTTCCTGTTCCGGCAAGGCAGTCGTATCGGGATGCAAGGCCTTGCTCCTGCGACGAAACGCCTGGCGGATGGTCTCTGCATCAACCCCGGGTGCAACTCCGAGACGCTGGTAATGACAAGAAGGAGCGATCTGCAATGGAGGCAGATGGTCTTCCATCCTAGGAAGAGCGATTGTCGCGGCCAATGTCTGATGCTGCACCTGAATCAGACTTTTGGGATGCGTTGGGGTGGCAACCCGATGCCAACCAACGGGATCAGCTCAATGAGCTTCAACTCCTGCTGCGGGACTGGAACAGCAGAGTGAATCTCACCCGCCTTGTGGATGGCAATGATTACTGGGTGAACCAGGTTTTCGACAGTCTCTGGGCTCTCGCACCGGAGCTCGCCACCGCCGATTGCAGACGTGAATGCATTGATGTGGGCACGGGTGGCGGCTTCCCAGGCCTGGCTGTTGCCATTGCATTGCCAGGGGCCCGGATGACACTGGTGGATTCAGTCGGACGCAAAACGACGGCCGTGGAATCGATGAGCCGCAGCCTCGGACTGGCTGAGCGAGTCACGGTTGTCACAGAGAGAATTGAGGTCATGGGACGACAGAAGACGTTTCGAAACCAGTTCGATATCGCCATGGCCCGTGCTGTTGCCAGTGCGCCGGTCGTGGCTGAATATCTGGTTCCACTGCTGAGGGCCAATGGAGAAGCCCATCTGTACAGGGGGCGATGGAGCAGTGAAGATGAATCAGATCTTGAACAGGCACTGAAACCGCTCAAGGCTCGGCTGAGCAGGGTTCAGCAATGCCATCTCCCTGCCGATCGTGGGGTCAGACATCTACTGCGGATTCAGGGTTCGGCCGCATGCCCATCGACCTACCCGCGGGCGGTAGGAGTGCCAGCGCGCATGCCGCTCGGCCAGAGGTGAATTCAGTCCGTCGTTCAGACGCTGCTGAGCCGCATCTGGGCCTCTCCTGCCAGGCGGTCTCGGAGGGAGCGGAGAATGCCGGGGATCTGATCCCGCCAGGGACTGGCTCCGAGCACTGCCTGAAGATCGCTGACACTGACATCCGTTTCAAAGGCATCAGCGTTGGCGCCAGCGAACCAATGCCCTCCCTGCCCGAGCAGGCGGTAGCGGGCCTTGGCATAACTCTGAAGATCCCAGGCCTCCATGAGGTTGTGCAGCCACAGAAGCACTGGAAGATTGATGCCGCCTGGTGTCTGCTCCCAGGACGGCAAGCCAACCCTCCAGCTGTCGATCCAGTCTCTTCCAAGTGACGCCAGGGCGGCGGCCTCCAAGCGCTGCTGAACAGGCTTGATCAGCGCTCCAGCATCAGGCAGAAGATCGAGTGCTTGCAGATGAAGATCCAGATCCTCAGGCCGCGCTGCTCCAACGCTGATCGTGTGCACCCTGGGATCCCGGAGGCAGAACAGATCGTTGAACACGATCGGATGAAGAGGAGCGCAGAGTTCAAGAAGTTTGGCGGAAGGACTGTGCAGGTGCCCCCCCTTGTCCGTAGGGCTGATGATGAAGACCCCCATGTCCTGACGCTGAGCAGCGTCAAGAGCTGGATCATTGTCCTGGCGGATGTAATACCAGTGAAGATTGAGATAGTCGAAGGCCCCGGTGTCACAGGCAGCGACGATCAGTTCCGTTGGGCCATGGGTCGAAAAACCCACATGTCCCACGCGACCATCTGATTGCCAGCGTCGGACCACATCCATGCATCCCCCTGGACGGACGGTCTGATCCAGGTGCTCTTGAAGATTGATGCCATGGATGGCAAGCAGGTCTAGCCGTTGACAGGCCAGTCGTTTGAAACTCTTTTCCAGTTCGGCTTCGAAGACAGAGGGGTCATCCGCCGGGGGAACTTTGCTCTGCAGGAGACGCTGGGAATCGGGGATCCGGGGGAGAGCCCAACCGAGCTGCCGTTCTGAACTGCCGTAATGACGAGCTGTCTCAATGTGGTGAAAACCTTCCTGGACAGCCCGTTGAAGGGTGGCTTCCAGCCTCGTCTGGGATTCATCGGTGATCTCGGAAGCCGGAAGATCCGACCAGCTCTGCTGAAATCGCATCCCTCCAAGCGAAAGCAATGGAATCCGTTGCTCGGTGCGACCAAAACGGCATGTTGGCAATTGATTCATCAGCCCTGGGGCCGCTGACAGAGGTTTTGGCTGATGAGATGAGCTTTCAGAGTGTCGAGAGATTCGAACGAAACCCAGTGAATGCAATCCACAGGGCAGGTATCGATGGCTTCCTGGATGAGCGATGTCGAATCACCGTCCTGACGAATGGCTCTTGAACGTCCAAGACGGGGTTCGATTACAAAGGTATTGGTCGCCACATGGGCGCAATAGCGGCAGCCGATGCAGACAGCTTCATCAACCCAGACCGCATGTTCACGTAAAACACCCCCGAGAACGGGTTCATGTCCAGTTAGTGAAGTCGGCGTCTGAGCCGGAGCAGAGAAAGCGAGAGAGGGATCAACCAGGATTCAGGCGTCCCAACGCGTCACGACCAGCTCGATTGCTCCATTCTGCAAATTGGACTGTTCAGCCACCTGAAAACCTTCGCGCTGGGTGACTGCAAGCACGCTGTTCAAGGCGTAACGCTGGGTGAGCTGAGCAAGAAAACGTTCGACGGGGATGTTCTGCTTCCAGAGATCAAGATCAGTGACCAGCTCGTAAGTGCCGGTTGCTTCATTCCATTGAAATCCGATATCACCACCCTCTTTGACAACAACAGCAAGGTCTGCAGTGGCGACCTGACCTCTGTATCCACGAACTGGCTTTTCACCTTGCTCAGGGGCGTATCCAAGATCTTCAAGAGCCTTCACAAGAGGTTCTAGCTGACGCAACTCTGTCTTTACGGTGCTGAAATGTGACATCAGTTCGATTGAACGGAAAGTGACTGTGACTGGACTTCTGACTGAAGAAACGCTTCGGATGTGGATTCCTGACGTTCGATAGAACCAAGTGCTGCTTCAACCTTTTCGGTGAGCTGCTGGCACCCATCACCTGCAACCCCTTCGACCCGTTCTTCAACCCGACCGTCGGATCGTATGGTGAAGCGGATCGTCCGTTGGGGCATACAGGTCCTGTTGTGAGTACGCAATATAATTAGGTTGACAGGAAACTGCTGGCAATCGTGTTACATAACGAACCCGTCATTGATCAGGGTTTGCAGACGTTCGATCACGACCGGATTCTCCAGCTGCTCTAAAGCAGTCATAGCTTCATCCCGGACAGACGTCTCAGAATCGTGAAGTAACGCATCCACAAGAGCCTCAACGATTTCCTGCTGACGAGGTTCAACCAATTGATGGAACAGACGTCCCAGTCCCCAGATGCAGTTGCTGCGGACCACGGGTTCACTGTCGATTCTGAGACTTGAAAGCAGTTGACCAGCCGCGGGATCCGCCTTGACCTGTGAACTTCCAACGGATTCAGCGAGGGATCCTGGGCACCACAGTCGAACGGCAGCCACATCCGTCTGCAGAGCTCGAATCAGAGGATTGAGCACAGGGGCGTCGGGGTAGTTGCCGAGGCTCCATGCAGCGGCCTTGCGCACGTAGGCGTTGCTGTCGCCCTGCAGAAGCTGAAGCAGAGGCTCAACTGCCGGAGGGGATGGATTGCGTCCCAGTGCGTAAACCGCACTCATCCTTTCCACCGGGCAGGGCCGCTGAAGCAGAGGGAGCAGCAGAGGAACAGCCCTCGGATCGCGATGCTCGCAAAAGACACGAAGCCCCTGAACGCGCTCATTGTGATCACCTGTGAGCCAGATCAGCCCCTGATCACAGGCCCTGGCGACTGCCAGGGAGCTGTCATCAACTGAATCATCGGGTTCGATGGCATCAAGAGGGTCAACATCCTCCTGAGCCGCCAGCTCACGAGCCAGCAGGTCAGGATCGAGGGCGAGACTGGACAACCCCTGATCACGCTGTTGGCTGCGCTCGTCAGTCATGGGCGGATATTAGTTGAACTGCTCCACGGTCAACCTGTCGGAGCAGGAGCGAGCATGTCTCCAGGAAGCCAGATTCGGGCGCTCACAGCCACCAGAGCCAGAGCGAAAAGACCCACAATCAAAACGGGCAGAAGGGTGGAGCGAAAGAACTGCAACTGACAGAAGCTTTCATTCCATTTTGAACCTGTTCAGCCGGCTCGAGCCCTCAACCCATAGGTTTTGAGCAGAGGCAAACCGCAGACCACTGCCAGAACGATCCCCAACCAACCGGTCAGGGATTGATGCAGCAAGAAGGCCCCAGACCCAATCAGGGCACCGAAAAGCACACCACTACTGAGAAGAAATCTCCTAACCAGTTCGCCAAGAGGATCGACAACATTCACATCAAATCGCTGGCGCCATCGTCTCCAGCCCGGACCGGGAGGCTGCACCTGGCGGACAAAACGTTCCATCACCTCGGGGGATTCAGGCGGGGTGAGCAGCATCACCAGAACCCAAACCACCGCCGTAACGGCTGTTGTGACAATCAGGCGCTCGCCGTAATCGGCAATCTTCAGAGGAGGCAACACCCCGAGCCGACCAAGCAGCGGATCTAATTTTCCCGACGTGCTCAGCCCCACAACAAAGCCACAAATCATGGCCGCCAGCTCAGCTGCGGCATTAATCCGCCACCAGAACCATCGCAGGATAAGAACTGCGCCTGAACCAGTTCCGATCACAATGACAAGGCGAAAAATGTCGCCAATGCTTTGCGCCAGCATGGCCACAACAACCCCGCAGAAGAGCAACAGAATGCTGACGATCTGCCCCACCAGCATCAATTCCTTCTGGCTGGCCTTGGGGTGTACAAAGCGTTGGTAAAGATCATGGGTGAGATAGCTGGCACCCCAGTTCACCGAAGTACTCACGGTGCTCATAAAGGCCGCAACCAGCGACACAACCACCAAACCCAGAATCACCGGAGGTAAATAACGCACTGCCAAGATCGGATAACTGAGCTCCCAGTCACCACCAGCTGGGAGCAGCACCAGGGCTGCGAGTGCCACCACCACCCACAACCAGCTGCGCAACAAATAATTAACAACTAAAAAAACCCAGCCGGCCAACTGGGCCTGACGCTCATCTCGGGTAGCCAGCATGCGCTGAATAAATTCACCTCCACCGTCACTGCGACGAAAGCTCCACCACTGCAACGTGAGATAGGCCAAGAAGGTTGCAACACTGATTTGGGCTCCATCGATCCACCGAAAGCCCATCCCAGCTGGAGCCGACCAGCTGAAGCCCCCCTCGCTCCAGGGCCATGTCCAACTGAAGCCGCCGTCACTCCATTGCCATGGCACCAGAGAGAGAAGTTCCGGTCGACCCAGATCGCTGATCTTGGAGAGCATCGCCTCCATCCCACCGGCGGCATGCACAGCAGCCCAGGCCACAGCCAGAGCACCAAACATGGCCAACACAAGCTGCACGAAATCGGTGACTACGACGGCCCAGAGGCCACCAGCGACCGTATAGATCAGCACGAAAGCTGCCACTACCACCAGCAGTGCCACGGTGTCGGTCACGCCCCCCAATGACGCCATCGGGGTATTCGAGACGATGCCGAGCGCTTCCACAACCTTGCGCATCGCCAGGAACGCATAGCCAATGCCAATGCAGTTCACCGGCAGAGCAAGAAGGAAGGCCTTGGTCCCCCGCAGCCAAGCGGCGGTTGCTCCTCCATAGCGCAACTCTGTGAAGGCAGCGTCGGTCATCACGCCACTGCGGCGCCACAAGGGCGCAAACACCACAGCCATCGCCACGTGAGCGAACCCGAAACCCCACCATTGCCAGTTGCCTGCCAGGCCCTGCGTTCCAACCAAACCAGCGACATAAAGGGGCGTATCAATGGAGAAGGTGGTCGCTGCCATCGACGCACCCGCCAGCCAGCCACTAAGGCTGCGACCTGCAACGAAGTAATCGTCTTCACTGCGGTTACGGCGTGATAACCACAGACCCAGCACCAGCGTGATCGCGAGATAAGCGAACAGGAGGAACCAGTCGATCGAAGCCATCAATCAGCGCAAGACACCATTGATCATCATGCATTGATTCACAGAACACACAACATCACAGATGTGTTCAAGAAACCAACTGGGATAAGACAAATCCAGCAATGGTAGAATGAACCAATGAGGCGTTTCACCTGAACATGCGCCCACGGTTTGTTTTTCACATCGGCCCCATCAAAACTGGGTCGACCTCCATTCAAAGCTTCCTGGAAAAAGAGGACAAAATAAATCCAAATATTGAATATAAAAGAATTAATCCCGATCACTTTTTCAACCTAACAAATAAAATTAGTTCCGGAAAAGCAAAGCAATACTTTAATCATCTCTTTAAAGCAAAGACACAACGCGGGGGCGGGAAAAGCTGCATCTTCAGCCACGAATGCATGTATCAACGCCCGGAGAATATTTCACGACTCACCGAGCTCGCTCGCGAAATCTCTGACGACGTGAGCGTCATCGGCTATGTGCGCCAACAATCAAGACATTACCGCTCGCACTATTCCCAATTCCTTTATTTCAGTCAAGAAATCCAAGCCAAAGTCTCAGAAACATTCAACCAAAATCACCTTAACCAAGACCTCTTTACTGGCCTCGAAGCTTTTCTGGCCGCTCTTTGCCTGAGTGACTTTGCAATCGTCAAACACAACCATCGAGATGAATACCAAAACTGGAGGAGAATGATTGAGATTTCGGACAAACTCATANCANCAAAAACAGAACTCCTGCTGGGAGTCGTGCCCAGNGAAAATTATAAATTTTCCCTGATTGAGGACTTCTGCCAAAAAGCCGGAATCAGCCGTACACAACAGAAAGACCAGGAAACAGACATTCATACCCACAAAGCCCTGCCAGACGCCGCCGTCGAAATCCTCAACCAGGCAGCNCGATCCGGNTTGNATTTCCCCTCNAAAAANCCCGAACANCTGAAATGCTTTGAGGCNTTTCGNTCCAAANAACATCANAATTCAGACCTAAAGCTTCATGACNCCAAGCTCATNNAAAGCCTATCCAATTACATTGATTCATACTATCTGAATGNCAANNAGNAAGTNTGCAGACAAGTTCAACCTCCCGATNANNTACTTTNAACCNCCTGAGAAANCCACGAAGCAGGAGACTGTAAATNTGATCATNGAAGCCAATACTNTGCGTTCAAANAANCCTACAGAACGGATTCATTTGTCCAAACAGCTNATCAAGGAAACCGTCCGCTATTTCCTTCTCAGCGAACATGCCATGGAACAAAATTCAANNCCTCTACTTTGATTCAACGATTCTGGCGNCGTANCTGTCCGCAGGCAGCATTCTGATCCANTCCACGACTGGAACGAAGACTGACAGCNACNCCNCGACGCTCNAGAACNCGACGAAAGACATCAATACGNCTCTGATCTGGACGCTTNAATTCCTCTTCTTCNATTGGATTNTAAGCAATCAGATTGACNTGNCTNTGAAAACCACCGACACGATCCGCCAGCTCATCTGCATGCTCNGNATGATCGTTCAGACCGCCAAGAAGAATGTATTCAAAGCTGAGNCGCCGACCGGTCATCTCCAGGTAATGACGACANTCAGCAAGTAATGCTTCATAGGGATAGGCGCGTGCNGTCGGAATCAATTCCTCACGNAGCNTCTGATTGGGAGCATGCANACTCACGGCAAGAGTGAACTGCGCCCGTCCAAGCAGCTCAAACGAAAGATCAGCTAACTGAGGCAGGGCTTTCGGGACACCGACAGTNCTCACGGTGATCCGACGTTGGCCGATNCCCAGNTCATCGTTGAAACAACGAATTGCTTTCAGCACTGTCTCNCTGTTCAGAAGGGGCTCACCCATTCCCATGAAAACGATGTGGGAGGGACGACGATCCATCACCTCNCGCACACTCAGCACCTGATCGACGATTTCATGAACATGAAGCGATCGCTGCAAACCGCCTTTGCCTGTTGCACAGAANCGACAGGCCATGGGGCATCCAACCTGACTGGAGACACAGACAGTCAGCCTCTGNTCCGTAGGAATACCCACGGTTTCAATCATNTCNCCATCGTCNGTCGCCAGCAGCAGCTTGGTGGTGGCATCAGTCGCCACCGTGCGATGCACTTCCCTGAGCCGACCAACNGTTACACCCTGTTGGTTCAGGGATGTACGCCAGNTTTTGGGTAAGACNGTGATATCNCCGAGAGTGCGGGCACCCTTGGCGTACANCCANTCGTGCAGTTGCCTNCCACGGAAGGCTTTCTGCCCCTGGGAAACAGCCCAGCTCTCAAGCTCTGCCGCCGTGCGACCGAGCAAAGCGGTGGTCACCAGACCAGGAGCCCATGGCCGATCTTGATCTCAACCACNAGGAGNGCNATGAAACCAAGCATGGCNACTCGACCNTTGAGCCGCTCGGTATGGCNGTGAAAGCCATACCGAGGCAAACGACGCTGGGGAATCTCCTTNGGTTCAAGCATGGGCTGTTGGGAGTATGTGGCAAAGGTCACTCATCGGAAAGCAGGCCTTCTTCCTGAAGGCCTTCAACAGCCTCAGCATCGACAACCTGCTCTTCCTTCAGCTCATTCTCGGCGTCAGGCCGNGCAAATGCGGCAAAACCGCTTTTCTCCTCGATCCCATGGCGTGACCGTGTTGCCTCGAGNTCGGCATCACTGGGATCAGCCAGCACAGCGGTGGAACTGGCNGCGGGNGGCATNTCCACCGTGTANTCGGGACGAAGGTTCTGCATGCGGCGGTAGCCGGCAGGATCCTCAGACAGGATGTCGGGATGGGGACCNGCCTCCTTCTGCAATTCCTCCTCAAAGCCACTGAAACCGGTACCTGCAGGGATCAGGCGACCNATGATCACGTTTTCCTTGAGGCCNCGGAGCCAGTCACTCTTNCCTTCGATCGCAGCTTCCGTNAGCACTCTTGTTGTCTCCTGGAAGGAAGCGGCGGAAATGAAACTNTCGGTGTTCAAGGAAGCNTTGGTGATTCCCAGAAGCACCGGAGTGAATTCAGCAGGAGCTCCCCCGGTGATGGCCATGGCCTGATTGGTNTCCTCCACCTGNCGCAGTTCNATCAATTCGCCAGGCAACAGGGTCGTGTCACCGGCATCNTC
This sequence comes from Synechococcus sp. CPC35, assembly GCA_002684175.1. Classification (GTDB taxonomy): domain Bacteria; phylum Cyanobacteriota; class Cyanobacteriia; order PCC-6307; family Cyanobiaceae; genus Parasynechococcus. The sequence continues at coordinate 5,846 of NYUU01000066.1, read as the reverse complement.
NACNCGAACCTTGCTGGTCATCTGGCGAACAATCACTTCAATGTGCTTGTCGTCNATCGAAACGCCCTGGGATTTGTAGACGTTCTGAACCTCGGTCACCAGACGATGCTGGAGGTTGGCAATCGCCTCCTGAGCCGCATCCATCAATGGCTTTCGAGAGCGCAGNTCTTCAAAGAAACACTCCAGCAATTCGTGGGGNTTGATCGGACCATCCGTGAGCAATTCNCCAGCNGNNACCTGCTGANNNTCACTCACCATCACGTTGCGACCAAGGAGAATNGGATATTCACCAATGGCNTCATCACTCTCGATCACAGTCACCGTGATCGATTCATTCTCCTCATCNCGCTTAATTTCAACGGTNCCTGGTTTTTTNCAGAGAATCGTCGATTCGCGAGGNCGACGAGCNTCGAGNAACTCCTCGATTCTCGGCAGNCCNTGAACGATNTCTCCNGTTTTCTGACGTTCGAAGACCAGGAGTGCAAGTCCNTCTCCCCGCTGCACNAGATCCCCGTCNCGGACATGNAGAACTGAATCNGGNGANACCATGTANGGACGGCCGATTCGNANTGTGACGCTCGATGANTCAACAACCTCGACCTCNCCACAACAACTGGTCGGTTGACCTTCNGCAAGCAGTTCACCATCAACGATGCGCTGGCCAACGGTGACCAGCGGCTTGCCTGAGGTGCTGATCGTGGTTGTGTCCTGAGCACGCTCNACGATCAACCGGCGCACNGGNTCGGCCTCTGTGGCCTCAGGCATCTGGGCCACACCCTTCTGTTTGCAGAGGATCTGAGTGGTCGCCACCACATCGCCGGCTTTGACGGAAACCTTGTCCTCCACCTGCAACTCCGTATGGGTTGAACCATGACTGGAATCAGAGATCGTGTCTCGACGCACCAGGATTGACTCGAGAATCACCAGACGAAGTCGGGAGATTGTCTTGGCCCGTTTATCCGGGGCCTTTTCCACATCCACCGTCATCTGGGGAGTGGTGTCGAACGTTTCCAGCAGAAGTTGAGTCTTGAGCAGCTCAACTCCCTCAACAGATTTGATCANTTCATTNTCTTTGAACGCCANTCTCTGNGTTGCCTTGATACCCAGGTGAGGGCCATTCGCCTGCTTCACATGTGACAACTCAGGNAGCTGAGCTTCATTTGGAATCGTGTACTCCTCGACNGGNCGAAGCAACAATCCCTTNCCTTCAGGCGTTTCAACCGTCTGCACAAACTTCATTTCTTCAGCNGAAAGTCCCTTCGAGACCTCCTCACCAGGATTGACCATCTGGCCATCNCCTTCAAACCGTTCAAGGGCCTTNTTGTCACTACTGAGATGGAAATCACCGCTGCGAACGATGATTTCACGCAGGATGTCATTCTTTTGAGTNACNGTTACGATTCCAGCNGTCTGGCTGAAGATGTCTTTAACAACTTCAGTNCCNGCTTCAATCCATTGACCATCNGTGATCATCAAAAGAGAAATATCTTTNTTGATCTCGTGCGTTTCCTGAGGGATCCAGAGCAGGGTTCCGCCNTTGTTNACCTCATAACCGTTCTTGGCGGAACGCGCNTTCTTGATCGCAAGNCCNGGGGCNAATTTGACAAGTCCACCAGTGTTGGTNCGGAAGCGATCNTCGGNAAGCTCAGCAATCACTTCCCCCGACCCGATCTTGCTCCCCGGGATGGTGTTGAGGCGATAGCGGGTTCCGTCCTTGGCTTCCANNTTCCAGATTTCACCGGAATGCGTGGATTCCTCNAGCAGCTTGAAATCCTTGAGCGTCATCGCTGTGGTGACGATCTGCACCTCCCGTGAATCGCCGATCGAGTCNCGAAGACGAACTTCACCACCGAACTCNCTGCGCTGGCTGGCTTCAGCAAGCACCTGACCTTCCACGACCTCGGTCTCACCGGCAACGACAGGCTGCGCNTTGGGAGGNAGGTTATAGACATCACCNGCGAGAACCCACATCCNNCCGAGACGCTGNGCCTTCAGGGTGATNTTTCCCTGNCGGTCAGTCACCTCCCTTGGCTGGATNGCCTCTTCGTAACGCACCTGACCGGCGAGATCGCAGATGACATCCTTCGTGGCTTTCTCAACGCTCTTGATGACAGCACCNGTTGCGATCTGAGCGACCGTCACATCAGCATCAATNGCCTGGCCGTTATCAACGAACAGNAGNGAGCCATTGGNNATCTCAANTTTCTGAGCTTTTCCCTTACCGGATGGCTTGATNGTGAGATTGAAATCAACTTCCGCCTGCTGCGCGTTGACACCATGGGGAGTGCGGTANGGCTTCACACTCGCTTTTGCAGCGAATTCAACGGTTCCAGACANNGTGGATCGCACCACGCCGCTCTCTGCNGTTGACACACCACCGGTGTGGAAGGTGCGCATCGTGAGNTGCGTTCCNGGNTCACCGATNGACTGAGCTGCAATGATTCCGACGGCCTCTCCAAGATCNACCAGTTCGTTNTGGGCCAGAGCCCANCCGTAGCACTTGCGGCAGACGGAGCGATTGGCTTCGCAGGTGAGTGGGGATCGAACACTCACCGCTGTTACNCCAGCTTTCTCAAANNGNCTTGAAAGCGGAGGATCAATCTCGGTGTCACGCTCAGCNAGAACTTCNCCTTCCGCACCAACAACCTGAACNGCTGTAAGCCGACCCACGATGCGATTCCCGAACCTGCCATCTTCNGCTTCAACAGTGATGAGTCGTGTGGTTCCGCAGTCGTCTTCCCTGACAATCACGTCCTGGGCCACGTCAACCAAACGACGGGTCAGATAGCCCGAGTCGGCTGTACGAAGGGCGGTATCAACGAGACCCTTGCGCGCTCCGTAGGAAGAGATCACATATTCCGTGACCGTGAGTCCCTCACGGAAGTTGGTGCGGATCGGGAGGTCGATGATTTCACCCTGGGGGTTGGCCATCAGGCCTCTCATACCCACCAGCTGACGCACCTGGGACATGTTTCCCCGGGCACCGGAATTGGCCATCATCCACACCGAGTTCAGTGGTGCGTTCTGGTTGAAATTCTTCCTGACGGCATCAACGAGTCTCTCGTTTGTTTCCGTCCAGGTATCAATAACTTTGGTATGACGCTCAACCTCCGTGATCTCACCAAGGCGATAACGCTCCTCCGTTGCCGTGATCTGTTCCTCAGCCTCACCCAGCAGATCCTTCTTTGCATCGGGGACTTTGAGGTCATCAACTGAAATCGAAACCGCAGCCTGTGTGGCGTAACGGAATCCAAGATCCTTGAGTTTGTCGGCCATCGACGACGTAACCGCGGTGCCGTGGGTCTTGAAGGCCCAGGCCACAAGAGCCTTCAGACTTTTCTTATCAACAACATGATTTCGAAACGGTGGCGGGGTCTTGGCCAGAGGGCGGGATTTATTGGCAGGTGCAGCAGCTGCTTTCTTGGAGGATTTCGAGGACTTGCGGGATTTGGAGGGGCTCATGGCAGCGCGCGAAACAGTGGAGATGGAAAAGGGTGTTGCGTTGAATTCAGGCGGAGGCCACCGCGTTGATGATTGTGTGATTCATCACGACACGTCCAACGGTGGTGAGGACGTAACGACTGATCAGACCACCATCTTCATCGAAACGATCTCGCCGGTAGGTCCACTGTTCGATACGCGTTCCATCGCTGAGCGATTCGTTCTTCAAAGGCTCATCCAGTTCGTCATTGTCCTGAACTTCTCCGTTGAAGCGGACCCAGACCCATTTGTGTAGAGAAAGACGCTGATCTTCGAAGGCATGAATCACATCTTCAAGACTTGCGAAGGTGAGGGAGCGATCACCGAATTCCGGCTGTTTGGCTCCGGGCTGTAGAGCCGTCAGGTAGTAGGAACCGAGCACCATGTCCTGGGATGGTGTGATGATCGGCTCGCCGGTTGCCGGAGAGAGAATGTTGTTGCTTGCGAGCATCAACATGCGCGCTTCAGTCTGAGCTTCAATCGCAAGCGGCACATGAACCGCCATCTGGTCGCCATCAAAGTCAGCGTTGAAAGCAGGGCAGACCAGAGGGTGCAGTTGTATGGCCCGACCATCAACCAGTTTTGGTTCGAATGCCTGGATACCCAGACGGTGCAAGGTCGGTGCCCTGTTCAGCATGATTGGATGACCGTCAATCACCTCCTGGAGCACCTGCATGACCTCATCATCAGCGCGCTGAATCAGCTTTTTGGCCGCCTTGATGTTGTTGACGATGTTCTGACGGATCAGACGATGAATCACGAACGGCTGAAACAGCTCGATTGCCATCTCCTTGGGAAGACCGCACTGGTGCATTTTCAACTTCGGTCCAACCACAATCACGGAACGTCCGGAGTAATCAACGCGCTTGCCTAGGAGGTTCTGGCGGAAACGCCCCTGCTTGCCTTCGATGATGTCGCTCAGTGATTTCAAAGGTCGGTTGTTGGCCCCGACGACGGTTCGTCCGCGTCGACCGTTGTCGATCAACGCATCGACAGCTTCCTGAAGCATCCGCTTCTCATTGCGGACAATGATCTCGGGGGCAAGAATTTCCTGCAGGCGGGCAAGACGGTTATTGCGATTGATGACTCGCCGATAAAGATCATTCAGATCACTGGTTGCGAAGCGCCCGCCATCGAGCTGCACCATCGGGCGCAGATCAGGAGGAATCACAGGGATCACATCGAGAACCATCCACTCAGGCCTGGCACTGGTGGCAACGAAATTGTCGATGACCCGCAATCTCTTGATCAGCTTGGCCCGTTTCTGACCCTTGCTGCCGTTGATGTCCTCCCTCAGCTGTTCGGCCACCTCCTCGAGATTGAGATCCTCAAGAAGCTGCTTGAGAGCTTCTGCACCGATCCCAACAACCGGCTCATTCTCGATCTCTGATTCTTCGGCGTAAATCTCATCTTCGATCTCAAGCCATTCATCTTCGGTGAGCAGCTGCTTGTACTTCAGATCCTTGTGATCACCAGCATCGAGAACGACATAACAGTTGAAGTAAACGATCTGCTCAACATCCCGCAAAGGCATATCAAGCAAAATCGCCACATAGCTGGGGATTCCCTTTAAGTACCAAACGTGAGAGACAGGCGCTGCCAGCTTGATGAAACCCATGCGATGCCGCCGCACCCGGCTTTCTGTGACCTCAACTCCACAGCGTTCACAGACGATTCCGCGGTGACGCACCCGCTTGTATTTGCCGCAATGGCATTCCCAGTCCTTGGAAGGGCCGAAAATCTTTTCACAGAACAGCCCGTCCATCTCGGGCTTGAGGGTGCGGTAGTTGATGGTTTCCGGCTTGGTGACCTCACCAACGACCTGACCATTCGGCAGGGTCCGCTGTCCCCACTCCATCACCCGATCCGGTGAAGCGAGAGTGATCTTGACGTAATCGAAGTGATTCTCAGTCCGAAGGTTGCTGTTGGTCATGGACGGTTATGAGAGAGGGATCAGGGAGACGTTGAGATTCAAAAATCCGTCAGTCTTCGTCGTAATCGGCAACGCCGAGGGATTCATATGTGGGGCGACTTGGGGTGCTGCGACGCGGATTCACGTCCTGCATCAGATCAACTTCCTTGCCTTCATCGGTGTAGACAGCAATATCCAATCCGAGGGACTGAAGTTCACGCATCAGCACCTTGAAGGACTCCGGAGTGCCAGGGCGGGGGATCGGCTTGCCCTTGACAATGGCGTTGAGAGCCTCATTGCGGCCCTGCATATCGTCTGACTTGACAGTCAGCAGCTCCTGAAGGGTGTAGGCGGCGCCGTAGGCCTCAAGTGCCCAGACCTCCATTTCTCCAAGACGCTGGCCACCCTGCTGGGCCTTTCCACCCAGAGGTTGCTGGGTGACAAGTGCCCATGT
>NYUU01000065.1 GCA_002684175.1 Synechococcus sp. CPC35 | reverse complement strand
GGCCCCAGATCCACCACACCACGGAAGCTGAGTCCGCCTTCGGTGAGATCATCCAGAACCGCCATCTCGACCGTTTCAGCCAGCAGAAGTCGGCTGCCTTCAGGGTTGTCGGGCAGGGTCTGCCGCCGCGCGGCGGACCGCCCCATACCGGTGCTGGCAAAAACGCTCAGATGGGCGCAGAGCTGAGGCCACTCCAGTAGATCCAGCGTTTCCTGAAAGGCCCGGTCCTGAGTCAGGGACACGTCAGTTGGAGTTGCAGTTGGAGGGGATTCCACCGGGGGGTTCATACAACATCTCCAGCCAGTTGCCGTCCGGATCCTTCATGTAAAAGGACGCTGTGCCGTCTCGGTGGTCATGCACAGCCCCGACGAACACACCCTCATCTTTGAGGCGGTCATGAACCACATCCACGGCAGCACGATCACGGAAGTGAAATGCGAAATGTGGACCTGCAGACTTGTATCCAGGCCCGAGCAGAGCAAGTCCATCACGCCCTGGACCAGCCTCCAGATAGCACCAGTCGTCTGCTTTCCAGACCAGGTTCATACCGAGGCTTTCATAGAACGCCACAGCACGGGCAACGTCCTGCACACGGATGGCCACGTGGCCCAGCCGGTCAACCAGTGCCATCAAAAAAGCGATTGATGGCAACAGTTTGGTGCAAAACGCCCCTCAGGAGTGAGTCACTCGTCCGCTCGCTTCAGGCCGACTGGAGCCAGATCGCTGCATCACAGGCGTGATAGGTGAGAATCAGATCTGCACCAGCGCGCTTGAAGCTGAGCAGGGTCTCCAGAACCACAGCCTTTTCATCAATCCAGCCACGCTCAGCAGCAGCCTTCACCATTGAGTACTCGCCACTGACGTTGTAAGCGGCGATCGGCAGCTCGCTCTCCACTCGCAGACGGTGAATAATGTCCAGGTAGGCCAGGCCTGGCTTCACCATCATGATGTCCGCACCTTCCTGCTCATCCAGCTGGGCTTCGGTGATGGCCTCCCTGGCATTGGCAGGATCCATCTGATACGTGTCCTTGTTTTTGGGGATGGGCTTGCTTCCTGCCGCACGGGGTGCGGAGTCGAGCGCTTCGCGGAAGGGGCCGTAATAAGCCGACGAGTACTTGGCGGTGTAACTGATGATTCCGACGTGCTCGAAACCCTCCTCATCGAGCGCCTCACGGATTGCGCCCACGCGGCCATCCATCATGTCGCTCGGTCCGATCAGATCAGCCCCCGCTTGCGCCTGCACCACAGCTTGCCTGCAGAGCTGTTCAATCGTTTCATCGTTCAGAACAACACCGTCCTGGCTGACGATGCCGTCATGACCATCACAGGAATAGGGGTCAAGGGCGACATCCGTCATGATCGCCATTCCCGGAATGGCCTGCTTGATCTGACGGATCGCTCTGGGAATCAGCCCGTTTTCGTTGAAACACTCCGCACCATCCTCACTTTTGAGCCCCTCTGCCACCTTGGGGAACAGAACAATGCAGCGGACCCCAAGATCCCAGGCGCGTTGAACCTCTCCAGTGAGAGCGGACAAACTCCAGCGGCTGGCCCCGGGCATTGCTCCAATGGCTTCAACATCAGCCCCCTCATGCACAAACAGGGGATAAATGAAGTCAGCGGCGGAGAGCGTGTGCTCCCGAACCATGGCACGCAGTGCTGGCGTGCGACGGAGTCGGCGAGGGCGGTAGGTGAGCTCCATCTGACCCTGTGAGCAAATTTGATCGTAGAACCGTGGGTTCAGAGGGAGGCTGATTTCAACCAGTCATGGCGAGGCTGCATCGAACGCTGCTCACGCAGCTGCTTCAGAAGCTTCAGCTCCTCCTCGCTCCAGGAAGCCGGAAGCGATAAGGCGAGCGTGAGCAGAAGATCACCGCGCCCACCTTTGCCGGGCCAGCCCTTGCCTTTCAGCCGCAGACTCCGTCCTGGCGATGTCCCGGGTGGGATCGACACCTGTGCTTCTCCATCGGGAGTCATCACGGTGACCATCCCNCCCAGGGCCAGCTCATCAAGACTCACNGGAAGATCGGCCTGCAGCTGCTCGCCATCNAGACGCCANACCGGATGCTCTTTCACNGCGAGATTNAGATANANGTCGCCGCGCCGNCCGGTTCCGGGCTGGAGATTGCCCTTGCCTTTCANCCGCAGCCTGGAACCGTTTTTCACTCCGGAGGGGATCCTGACCTGAACACGCTCGTTATTCACGGANAGGGTCCGTTCACTGCCNTGGAAGGCTTCCGANAAACTGACACTGACNGTTGCCTCAGCATCGAGGTTCACCGGTGCNCGCCCGGCCTGNCCACCGCGCGGNAANCCTCCCCCCGGGAAACCACCACCGGGAAATCCACCNCCNGGGAANCCACCNCCNNGAAACCCTGATCCACCACCTGGACCACCNAAGCGACCGAGCAGGTCATTGATGAAATCGTCGAAATTTCCGTANCGGCCGAAATCAACNTCCATTCCCGGCGCACCGNCCGACGATCCGCCGGCCTGATTCCAGTACTGCCCGAACTGCTCNTAGCGACGNCGCTTATCAGGNTCNGAGAGCACCTCATAGGCCTCACTGATTTCCTTGAACCTGGCCTCTGNCTCCTTGTNATCGGGATTCACATCCGGATGGTATTTGCGTGCCAGGGTGCGAAACGCGCGNTTGATCGCGTCTGCATCGGCATTNCGTTCAACGCCGAGAACCTGGAAATAGTCCTTGTANCCGCTGCCGGCCATGGTCNCTGANGCCTTNGTCCAGTTTCTCTGCCGCCATGCTCTCAGGACGGTTTCACNATGGAGGGAAGCCCGAACGGCTGATGCGACCTAGCCTCGGCCCACTTTGCAAGGGCAAGGCGTGAAGCGCTTCAGAACATCCGGTCTGACAGCGCTGTCAGCGTTGTCATTCAGCNTCACCCTGCTGATCCANCCGACAATCGCCGGTGACTGGAAGGGCACGGTCGGCGAACCGCTGCGTGACTCCAGTGNGGANGCCNTGGTTCTTGCNGATCACCTGCGCTCNNTNGGNGCNCGGTTCTNCGGAGCATGGACCTGTCCGGCCTGTTTCCGCCAGATGAACCTGTTCGGCAAACAGGCCGGNNCGCAAGTGCCNTACGTGGAATGNCGCAAACCGAAGNAACTCCCNNAGCAGGCGGCCAGCTGTGATGCGAACGGCATCCGCGCCTATCCCACCTGGGTGCTGCNTGATGGAAGCCGNCGGGAGGGCATCCAGTCGATTGAGGCCCTCAGCAGCTGGAGCGGGCTGAATTAAATGGCCCTGATTCACGGGCTTCACCGACGCAATCTGCGCGGCGATCTTCTGGGCGGACTGACCGCNGCNGTGGTGGCACTGCCACTGGCCCTGGCTTTCGGTAACGCNGCCCTNGGGCCCGGTGGAGCGATCTANGGGCTGTACGGNGCNATCGTGGCGGGGTTTCTGGCNGCATTGCTNGGGGGNACGCCGGCTCAGGTGAGTGGTCCCACNGGACCGATCAGCGTCACCGTTGCCGGAATTGTGTCCAGCCTNGCTGCCGTCGGCGTCAGCCGGGATCTGAATGCCGGAGANATGCTGCCNNTGGTGATGGGGGCCGTGGTGATCGGTGGTGTNTTCGAAGCCCTNCTNGGNGTGCTGCGCCTCGGTCGCTTCATCACCCTGGTTCCCTACTCAGTGGTGTCGGGCTTCATGTCAGGCATCGGCTTCATCATCATCGTGCTGCAGCTGGGACCATTNATCGGAGTCACAACACCCGGTGGGGTGGTGGCCTGCCTGCAGACGCTCATCACCGCACCCGGCATCAATCCGGCTGCGCTCGCGGTTGGCGTGATGACTCTTGCGGTGGTGTTTCTGACCCCACTGCGGATTCGTCAATGGGTCCCATCACCGCTGCTGGCGCTGCTGATCGTGACGCCCCTGTCACTGCTTCTGTTCAACGACGATCGGCTNCGGGAGATCGGAGCCGAACCTCTGGCANGGATCGGGGNGATTCCCGAGGGCGGNCTTCGACTGGTGATGCCCGACTTCAGCACNCATCTGCCGGANCTGGTGAAGGCTGGACTNGTGCTGGCTCTGCTGGGAGCGATCGACTCNCTGCTCACGTCGATGGTGGCGGACAACATCACNCAGACCAGCCACGACTCCAACCGTGAGCTCATCGGTCAGGGCATTGCCAACACCACGGCAGGNCTGCTCAGTGGTCTGCCCGGTGCAGGCGCCACCATGCGCACGGTGATCAACATCAAATCCGGCGGCCAGACACCTCTCTCCGGCATGACGCACTCCCTGGTGCTGNTGGTGGTGCTGCTGGGAGCCGGACCNCTGGCAGCTGANATCCCAACGGCNCTNCTGGCGGGAATCCTGCTGAAAGTNGGCCTGGACATCATCGACTGGGGNTTTCTGCTNCGTGCCCATCGNCTGTCNNGGAANACNGCTGTCCTGATGTANGCCGTGCTGCTGATGACGGTGTTCTGGGATCTGATCTGGGGNGTGCTGGTGGGGATGTTCATCGCCAATCTTCTGACNGTGGATGCGATCACCCGTTCACAGCTGGAGGGAATGGANGAGGACAATCCGATCAATCCCGCCGATGCGATCCACGCGCTTCTCNCGGATGANGAGGAGGNTCTGATCCGCCGNTGTGGNANNAAACTGATGCTGTTCCGACTGNGGGGNCCTCTCAGTTTNGGAGCGGCGAAAGGNATCAGTGCCCGNATGGGCCTTGTGCAGAACTACAGGGTTCTGATCCTCGACATCACTGAGGTGCCCAGGATCGGAGTCACNGCNNCGCTGGCNATCGANCGNATGGTGCAGGAANCCCACTCCGCCGGCCGAACCATNCTTGTTGCNGGGGCCAACCCCACCNTTCAGCAANGACTCGAGCAGTTNGGAGTGCAGAANGAACTGCGCGAATCNAGACTTTCAGCCCTCCAGGAGGCCTGCCGNCTGATCTGAGTCTGAGGCGCCTGCTGGCCCGATCACATCGCCGCTGGAAACAACGCCGCAGGAATGCATCCGCACATCCTCTGGACGCTCGAGATCACCACGCAAGGCCTCAACCTCCGCCACAGCGAGCTNCCTGAGCCGCTCGATCACCTGTTCNCGCNNANAGCGCTGCTCCGACANCACCCAGTACAGACCNAAATGACGNGCCTCACTGAGCAGNAGANCCCCNTACAGGNNGCGCAGATCNGNATCAGGGCTGTGCTCGGCGAGCAGNGCCATTCGCTCGTGACTCCTTGCCTCGATCAGACCAGCCACCAGAAAGGAGTCCAACATCCGCTGCGGCTCNCCTTTGCGGACATGGCGCCCAAGCTCTGCGCCATAGCCCGGAGAGGGAAGCGGCTCNAGNTATCGNCCTCTGGCCTTGANNAAGGCCAGNACCTGCTCGAAATGCTCAAGCTCCTCACGGGCCAGAGGGCTGAGGGCNTCNCCCAGGCCTGGCTCACAGAGGTANCTGAACATCATNTGCACNGCNGAGCCTGCTGCCTTGCGNTCGCAGTGGGCGTGATCGATCAGNACCTGCATCGGCTGCGCATTGGCCTGTTCCACCCAGGTCCAGCTNGTCGGTGCCGCCAGCCANCGGACTGCGGCTTTTGATTGGCGGGGACGCGNGATTGTCATCCGAGTGTCTGCAGATGCATGATCAAACCCTTCANNGCCAGGGAATAGCTNGCTGCTCCGAAACCGCAGACCACNCCGATCGCNCGNTCGGCGAGAACCGACCGGTGGCGAAACTGTTCACGGGCATGGGTGTTGCTCAGGTGCAGCTCGACATANGGAATNTTCACTCCNGCGAANGCATCACGAATGGCGATCGANGTATGGGTNTAAGCCCCTGCATTGATCAGGATCCCCTGGCTGACCCCAGNAGCCTGATGGATCCGTTCCACCAGNGCACCCTCAAAGTTGCTNTGGAAGCAATCCAGNCCGACCCCTTCTNTCCTGGCTTCCGNCTTGAGNCCCTCCTCAATCTCATGGAGACTGGCACTGCCNTAGATCCCNGGCTCACGCTGGCCCAGCAGATTCAGATTCGGACCNTTGAGCAGCAGAACGTNCATGGCCNGNGGCCTGCCTCAGCTANGCCGATCGTATCGATCTGNGCGNAAACGTCCCACAGGCTGGTAAATTNCNGNGGTGTGGTTCGGGTCGGTGCCCGAGTGGTTAATGGGGGCGGACTGTAAATCCGCTGGCTCTGCCTACGTTGGTTCAAATCCAACCCGGCCCANCNTCCACATGCCCTTGTAGCTCAGCGGTAGAGCACTCCCTTGGTAAGGGAGAGGTCACGAGTTCAAGTCTCGTCAAGGGCTTTACCCTCCCCGCGGCACCCGGGGATCCCTTCAGGCTCACAAGAGCAGAAGTGCTGCGGACTGCGGTCCAACAAGGCCTTCAGGAGAAACTGATCCTGATTGCCACTCGAGAGAGCCGCTCATTCCTGAGGAAGGTTTCAACCACTCACTCCGGCTGCGGTTGACGAGGAGCAGCAGATTCGATGCTTCACCCCGCAGACCATCGGCTCCTTCGGGGGACCAGCACAGGCCACTCTTCCGAAGCGAGGGGTGACGCTTGCGAAGACCAGCCAGCTCCTGGATGAATGGACGCAGATCAACGCTCCATGGGGCATCCCAGGGGAAGGCTTCTCGACAGGCGGGTTCAGGGCCTCCGGAAAGCCCCGCTTCCGTTCCG
>NYUU01000064.1 GCA_002684175.1 Synechococcus sp. CPC35 | reverse complement strand
ATCTTGGAAGTTTTGGGGTGACATAGAGATATTTGGTATAAAAACCTCGATCTCCAAGGATAATGCTGCATTTATTCCCATCGAAGATGCTTCTGGAACCGGTGGTCTCCTGGCTTTGAAGAGTATTGAAAAAAGTGCCCATGGTGGGGGAAATATTGAAAACGTATTCAGCTCTTATTTCATCAAAGGTAAGCAAGGAGATCCCTCAGGTATTCAAAGGGGATCTCTTCAAAAGACCCTCATTCAAGCTGTTAACCTTTTTCTACCTGGATTTGCTAACGGTGGTACTGATATTCAATGGAATATTGATTTGCAAAAGCCTGTCAATGTCGTTGGAGACGAATATATCAAAAATGCACATTCCTTGGATATGCATGCCCATTAGTCGATGATTTTAATTAAATTAAATTTAAACGTCTGAACACTTTGTATTGAGGTGTTGCGGTTCTTCAGTCGCCTGGATGAACTTTGATGCATCTGGCTGCACGATCTGCCTTTGTCTGTGCTTTGGAGATATCGCCAGCACGTGCAAGTGCCACTCCCATTCGCCGGCCGGGTCGGGCCGTTGGCTTGCCAAACAGCAGGATCTGCGTGTCCGGTTCGGAGAGGGCCTCCTCGATCCCCTCGTAGGACACGCTCTTCTGATCGGTGTCAGCCAGGATCACCCGACTGGCGGCGGCATCTGCACACGTGATCGCTGGAATCGGCAGCCCCAGCACCGCCCGCAGATGCAGTTCGAATTCACTCAGGTTCTGGCTGATCAGCGTGACCAATCCAGTGTCATGGGGCCTTGGTGAGAGTTCCGAAAAGATCACCTCATCACCGCGCAGGAAGAATTCCACGCCGAACAATCCTGCTCCTCCGAGGTTGTCGGTCACCGTCCGGGCCATGGTCTGGGCCTGCTCGAGCTGCTCGTCGTTCAGCTGTGCAGGTTGCCAGCTGCATTGATAATCGCCCCGTTCCTGCTGATGTCCGATCGGTCTGCAGAACAGGGTCTCACCGTTCCACTGGCGGATTGTCAACAGAGTGATTTCAAGATCGAACGTGAGAAATTCCTCCACGATCACCCGGGTTGATTCGCCGCGTGCTCCCTCCATTGCGGCTGCCCAGGCCTGATCCAGGCCATCGGGACCCTTCACCACGCTCTGGCCCTTGCCGGATGAGCTCATCACCGGTTTCACCACCACGGGCCAGCCCAGAGGCGCGGCGGCATCTTTCAGTTCCTCAGCGCTTGAGGCATAGGCGAAGCCTGCGGTGTGCAGTTTCAGCTCTCCGGCGGCAAGATCCCTGATCCGGTCGCGATTCATCGTCACGGCCGTGGCTCTGGCGGTGGGGATGACCGTGATGCCGTCCTGTTCGAGCTCCGCCAGGGCGGCAACGGCCAGGGCCTCGATTTCCGGGATCACCACATCGGGTCGATGGCGACGCACCACGTCCCGCAGGGCTTCGGGATCAGTCATCGGCAGCACTTCAGCCACATCAGCCACCTGCATGGCGGGTGCGTCGCAGTAGCGATCACAGGCAATGGTGCGGCAGCCGAGACGTTGCGCTGCGATCACCACCTCCTTGCCCAGTTCGCCGCTGCCAAGCAGCAGCACCGTGCGCGGAAACCGCTTCATCAGCTCTTCTGTCGACGAACCTCTCCAATCAACCAGACCGCCATGAAGCCCAGGGATGAAATGCCGAAATAGATCAGCACCCACTTCAACACCCGATCCGGATCGGCAGCGGCGGCGGAGAGCAGTTCAGCTGTTTTGTTGAGCAGGGCGTCCATCAGTGGTCCAGATCCGGAATCAGAGTGAGCTGCCGAACCGGCGACTCCTCGCTGACGAATCCCCAGGCTTCGAACACTGATGGATCGGGATGGGTGATCCGCTGTTGCGATCCATGCCGCTCCACTTCAAATCCTTCCTTGGCCATGCGACGCATCAGGCTGGCGGATTCTTCAAAGCGCGATGCCATGGCTTCCAGGCTGGAGCAGTCTGTGGTCAGACCGGATTCGCGCCAGGTGAAGTAGGTCATGGGTTGCTGCGGATCGGAATAGGCCGTGACGGCAGGTGGTGTGAACGGTGTGGTGCATCAGGTTCAGCACCTGCCTCCACTGAGCGTGCGTTGGTTTACGGAAGGCTACGGGCAAAGTCGCCATTCGATCGCAGCAGTTGCGCTGTGCGGATCTGATCAATCCGGTGACCTTTCCCGGTTGCCAGGAGCTCAGGACTCGATTCACTGGGTCAAACGTTCTCAAGCCATGACTCGTGTTCTCAAGGATCAGATGCTTGCTCTCTGCGTTGGAACCATCTGTCTGGTGAGTCTTGTCTGGCTGGAGCTCGTCGCCTGATGACTGCATTTCAGAGTGCGGTTTAAGTGGCAGTGCGAGCCCAACTCCAGCCATTCTCATGGCACTGGAAATCGTTGAAAAAACAAGTGCCAGGCTGCTCAACTGCTCGGAGTGCATTCAGATTCTTCCTTCTAAATGATTTTTTGTGATCGGTGTTGGTATGATCTGTTTTTACAAATAAATCGTCTCAATTAAGGCTTCAGTTTCTCAAGTTGGCTGTATAAGTCATCAAAATTTGTTGGTTTTTGGCTTTTGTTTTTTGCAGGCTGGTATTTCTTTAACCCAGACTTCATCCCGTTGAGACCCTTCTCTTCAGAGCTGATCAACCCGGTGATCCTTCCTGGTTGCCAGAAGCTCAGCCCAGGGGACGTAGCAACAGGCCCAGCCCAACAAGAGCGGCGCTGGCCAGCCAGAAACATGGAACGACCGTCTTTTCACTGGTGCCTCCCAGTTCGAAGTGGTGATGCAGTGGCGCCATCCGGAAGACTCTTCGCCCCTGCCCGTCAGGCCCTTTGGTGGCCTTGAACACCCACACCTGGATGATCACCGAGAGGGATTCGGCAAGGAAGACACCGCCCATCACCAGTAGCGGCCAAAGGCTGTTGCTCAGCAGAGCCACTCCGCTCAACGCGGCACCCATGGCCAGGGATCCCGTGTCCCCCATGAACACCCGTGCCGGATTGCGGTTGTGAATCAGAAAGCCCAGCCAGGCTCCCGCCATGGTCATGCAGAACCCCGCCAGAGCAGGATCACCGCTGTTGCCACGCAGCATCAGCTGCAGTGCCAGGCCGGTGAACACAAGTGCACCGCAGCCGCTGGCGAGGCCATCGAGGCCATCTGTGAGGTTGGTGGCGTTGCTTTCGGCAAGGAACACGAACAGCCCCAGCGGCCAGATCAGTAGTCCCAGCGGCAGCTGGAAACCGAACGGGAGAGACACCGTGCTGCTGATCCAGCCCTGCGAGCCGGCAACGGCCAGAAACACCACGGCCACTCCGGCCTGAAGGATCAGCTTGCCCCGTGGTGTGAGGCCCGTGTTCGTCTGTCGGGTGAGACTGCGCCAGTCGTCGAAGCCGCCGATCAGCATGTAGGCGAGGGTGACAAACGCGATGGCCAGGAGCTGTTGNGCCGCCACGGGCTCACGGGTGATCAGGCTGCCGAGCACGGCACCCACCGGTACCACCAGAAGGCCTCCCATGGTGGGAGTTCCTGCTTTGCTGTGGTGAGNTTTCGGGCCTTCCTCCCNGATCACCTGGCCCATCTTCAGGGAACGCAGCCAGGGGATNCCGAGNGCNGCAACNGCNGCGGATAANCCCNTGGCGATCAGCAAGGGCAGGCTGAGCTGGGAATTCGGGATCCACTTGTCAGCAGCNAAGCTGNCAACGATCACAATCAGCGTCAGCAATGCTGCACTNAGCGAACCGTTCTCCCACCAGCAGCGATTGGATCGATCCGTGACGGTCACAGGGAACTGGCCGGGCGCTGGGACCCTAGGCGAGCGCTTCNGCGCTCACCAGCAAGCGAGCCTCAGTCCTCCCANTGCTCCTCGTTCTGTTCGTCTGCGTTGTTGTAATCCTCTTTCTCGCCCATCAGAGCTGAAAGCTCNTCCTCTTCNACCGTGCTCACTTCAGGAGAGCTTGATTCCTCCTCAGCGACAAGCCGNCCACTGGTCTCCAGCCAGGANAGCANATCCGGTTCCTCCCGAAGTGGAAGCACAGGTGCCGGATCGTTGCGTCCGTAGCGNGTGAGGGATGGATTNACGGTGTCCAGAGNATTCAAATCAACCAGAGAGCTCATTCGAATTCGGACNTGACCAATCCATCAAAATANTGCATCAAGCGAGCGAGTCAACNATGAGNAAGANCGTTCTGATNGCTNTGATCTGGTCGGTCGCGCTCCTGTTCAGTGCCGGTCTGCGCTGGTGGGGNCATCTTTCNCCGCAACCACCGGAGCCGTCCTGGCCNGTTGTNCTGATNNTTGTGCTGCTTCCTTCCCTGCTGATGGGGGCCTGGATCGTGACCCCCNTGTTCTCTGCNANGGCCGGCGGGGGGAGAGAATCGGGCGANTGTGATCAGGAGACCCATTGATGGGCCGTGCGAACAAGGTGGTGCTCGCNTACTCAGGCGGAGTTGATACCAGTGTCTGCATTCCCTACCTCAAGCAGGAATGGGGTGTTCAGGAGGTGATCACCTTCGCTGCTGATCTCGGNCAGGGTGACGAGCTTGAGCCGATCCGACAGAAGGCTCTGGATGNTGGCGCCAGTCAGTCCATCGTCGGCGATCTGATCANACCTTTNATTGAGGATTTCGCTTTCCCGGCNATCCGTGCGAATGCGATGTACGAGGGGCGATATCCNCTNTCAACNGCGTTGGCCCGTCCTCTGATCGCACAACGNCTGGTGGAGGTGGCCCATGAGNTGGGTGCTGATGCCGTGGCCCATGGCTGCACGGGCAAGGGCAATGATCAGGTGCGNTTTGATGTGGCCATTGCGGCCCTGGCTCCNGAGCTGAAGGTGCTCACNCCGGCACGGGANTGGGGCATGAGCCGTGAGGAAACCATTGCCTACGGGGAACGTTTCGGNGTTCCGGCACCGGTCAGCAAGAAGTCTCCNTACTCGATTGATCTCAATCTGCTGGGACGCAGTGTCGAGGCNGGCCCTCTTGAGGACCCGATGGTGGAGCCACCGGAGGAGGTGTTCGCGATGACGTGCTCCATNGATGCTGCNCCTCAGTCGCCTGAACAGATNGAGATNGGTTTTGAGGCCGGCAACCCCGTTTCCATCAACGGCCAGNGTCTGGATCCNGTGGCCNTNATCCGCGAGGCCAATCGTCTTGCCGGAACCCATGGNATCGGACGNCTCGACATGATTGAGAACCGGGTGGTGGGGATCAAGTCCAGGGAAATTTATGAAACGCCCGGATTGCTGTTGCTGATTCAGGCGCACCAGGAACTCGAAAGCCTCACCCTTGCCGCTGACGTGCTGCGCAGCAAACGTCAGCTGGAGATGCAATGGGCGGACCTCGTCTATCAGGGTCTCTGGTTCGGTCCGCTCAAGGATGCTCTTGATGGATTCATGGATCGCACCCAGCAACACGTCAATGGTGTTGTCAGGCTGCGGCTGCACAAGGGGAATGCGGTGGTGACCGGCCGTGGATCCAGCGACAGCAGTCTCTATGTCCCTGCGATGGCGTCCTATGGCAGCGACGATCAGTTTGATCACCGCGCTGCGGAGGGGTTCATCTACGTGTGGGGAATGCCCATACGGCTGTGGGCTGCCTCACGGCGGCGCTCAGGCTGAGCTCTGACGCGTTTGCAGAAATGCGGGCAAACGAAATCTTGGGAATCGCACGAGGTTCCCCATCGCTTCGGAGCCCGATGGATTCAGAAGAGGTGGATTGCCTTGTCCGGACTCTTCGGCTTGTTCAGCAAGCAGTCTGTATCGCTCAAGAAACGGTTCGAGTCGTTGCTGGAACTTCCGTTCAAACATCTCGGGAAGTTCGTTCAGCAGGCATTCGTAGGTCTCGATCTGCTGTTCAAGTTCGCTGATGCGTCTGATCAGATGTTCATGCTCGTCGACACCCGTTTCATGCTGCTGCAACCACTCCGGCACCGGAGCTTTGTGGTAGCGATTGAAAGGGTCCATGGAAGGACGGTATCGCCCGTCCATGGATGGAACAAGCCTGATCAGGAGGGTGATTCAGCGCTGGCTGGCTGACTTTCAGCCTCGCGTTGCTGCGG
>NYUU01000063.1 GCA_002684175.1 Synechococcus sp. CPC35 | reverse complement strand
TGCCAATCCTCGTTTTGAGTTCATCAAGGGCAGCCAGATCGTCTGCAAGGTTCTGGCCTGTCAGTCGCAACTGATTCGTCTCATGTTCGTTGGCATGGCGTAGCGTCTGCTCCAATTTTTGTAGAAGCTTCACTCTGAGCTTGTCAAGTTTATCGATGCCTTTGCGTGCAAGGTCTTGTGAATTTTCATCCATGATGCCCCGCTTGATTAACAATTCCAGGCCACTTATCAGTGCGGAAGGCATCAATTTGCTCCACTGACGCGCCCGTTCAATTGCTGAATCAATCTGACTGCTGCGGTGACGTCCGGTTTTGCACCATGTAGCGAAGTGCTCACAGTTGTTAAACAGAAGGTTGTAATCCTGTTCACCAATCCTGCTCATTGCTCTTCTCAGAGTCACGCCAGTGCTCGATTCCTGGGCGTGGTTGATTATGCAGGGCTCATTCCCCTGGGTGAACTCCTCCAGTGAGCTGCGCAGGATTTCCCGTCCTTCCAGGTAATGGGCAACGCTCCCGTCGCCCAGGTCGATGCCATGGTGATTGAACAGGCCGTGTTGACGCGGAACCTGTAGATGGTCGCCAGCGCTCAAGGGATTCTGAAAATTTTCAGGTTAATCCTGCTTTTCGGGATTCCGCAACTGTTCAGGGAGTTCGAATTTCTTGGCTGCGATCTATTTAAAGGCAATGCTTATGTGCCGCTGCTGAATCTAATTCAAGGTCAATCTCAATGCTCTTGATGTCGAAACCAATCCGATCCTTGATTGGCTTGATCGAATTACAGATTAACAAGATTAATTTCTTGAGCTCTCATCCGAGGCACGCTTGATTCTCTCGACCTGGATTCATCAGTTCGACCAGCGAGCAATCAGCCAACTTTGCTTAAGCCGTCTTCTGTTGCTCAGCGGCTGGAAGGGGCAGAACGTTCCCGCCTGTGTGTTCATCCACCATGGCCCGGGTCACGGTGAAATCCTTCACGGTTGACTGTGAAGGGAGGTCGTACATCAGCTCCAGCATCAGTTCTTCAACGATGCCGCGCAGGGCTCGGGCTCCGGTTTTACGGCGATGGGCTTCCTGGGCAATTGCTTCAACGGCGTCATCGGCGAATTGCAACTGCACGTTGTCCATGCTCAGCAGGGTGCGGAACTGTTTCACCAGGGCATCCCTGGGTTCGGTGAGGATTGATTGCAGTGCTTTTTCGTCGAGTGGATCAAGCACAGCACTCACCGGCATCCGTCCGATGAATTCAGGAATCAGGCCGTACTTCACGAGATCATCGGGTTCCAGATGACGCAGCACCTGAGCAGCCTGCTGGTCACGGTTGGCACGGGCGCGTCCCCGTCCGTCGCTCGGCATGAATCCGATGGCATTTCGTCCCATGCGTTTCTGCACGAGCTCCTCCAGGCCGACGAATGCTCCGCCGCAGATGAACAGGATCTGGCTTGTGTCGATCTGGATGCAGTCCTGGTAAGGATGCTTGCGTCCACCCTGAGGTGGAACATTGGCGATGGTTCCTTCCAGCATCTTCAGCAGGGCCTGCTGAACGCCCTCTCCGGAGACGTCTCTGGTGATTGAAGGGTTTTCGCTCTTGCGGGCGATCTTGTCGATCTCATCGATGTAGATGATGCCCCGCTGGGCCTGATCCACATCCATGTCGGCTTTCTGGAGCAGCCTCAGCAGGATGTTCTCCACGTCCTCGCCGACGTAACCCGCCTCCGTGAGGGTGGTCGCATCCGCCACCGCGAAGGGCACATCCAGCATTTCGGCCAGGGTCTGGGCCAGCAGTGTTTTGCCGCAACCGGTTGGTCCAATCAGGAGGATGTTGCTCTTGTGCAGCCTGGTGGCGGTCTGTTCCGTTTCTCCCTGGCCATCTCCCTGCCAGGCCAGGCGTTTGTAGTGGTTGTAGACCGCGACGGACATCACCTTCTTGGCCCCTTCCTGGCCGACCACCTGCTGGTCGAGGAAGAGCTTGATCTCCTGAGGCTTTGGAATGGAAGCCAGCGTGGGAGCGGGCTTTGCGGTCTTGCGATTGGCAGGAGCTGCCTTGCGACTTGGCTCGCTGCTCTGCCTGGGATTTCCATGGCTGTCAACGAGCTCCTCATCGAGGATCTCGTTGCAGAGATCGATGCATTCATCGCAGATGTAAACGCCAGGTCCAGCGATCAGCTTTCGCACCTGATCCTGTGACTTGCCGCAGAAGGAACATTTCAGATGGGCATCGAACTTGGCCATCGAACGCTGGGAACCTCAGACGTGAAACACAGGACGTGACCGGTGGAGGTCTCCCTGAACACACAGGATCGGGAACAGATGGCCTGCTGTCAGCCCCCTGTAACGATTCCTCCGTCTCCAGAACTGTCCACCACCCGGTCAATCAGGCCGTATTCAACCGCTTCCGGCGGTGAAAGGAAGTAGTCGCGGTCAGTGTCTTCGGAGATTCTGTCCAGTGGTTGACCGGTGTGTTCCGCGATCAATCCATTCAGGGTTTCCTTGAGATAAAGAATTTCTTTCGCCTGTATTTCGATGTCGACAGCCTGACCCTGGGCTCCTCCGAGGGGTTGATGGATCATGATCCGCGCGTTTGGAAGGGCCAGGCGTTTGCCTTTGGTGCCGCCGGACAGCAGAAATGCGCCCATGCTCGCAGCCAGTCCGTAGCAGATGGTCACCACATCAGGTGCCACCTGCTGCATCGTGTCGTAGATCGCCAGTCCGGCTGTGACCGAACCTCCTGGTGAATTGATGTAGATCTGAATGTCCTTCTCAGGATCTTCCGCTTCGAGGAAGAGCATCTGTGCGACGAGAGCGTCTGCGACCGCATCATTCACGTCGGTTCCCAGGAAGATGATCCGCTCACGCAACAGGCGTGAGTAGATGTCGAAGGCTCGGTCGCCTCGACCGGACTGTTCCACCACCGTCGGCAGTGGGCCAGGGGCAGAGATCGGCATCTCGGCCCGCCAGCGGTTCTGGATGGGGTGGTGACTGCGGGCGTCGATCACTCGCGCGTTGCCTGATGAATTGTGATCAATCTATGGGTGCCGCTCAGCTGTCGGCGTTCGCCTCCGATCCGTCCGCGTCCCCACTCACTTTCCCAGTGGATGCCTCGGCATCTTTCTTGGCTGTCTTTTCAGCTTTGACGGTCGCCGCTGTGAGGGTGCTGTTCTCCTCCAGCCAGCTCATCAGCCGGTCATGGATCAGGTCATCCATCACGGCCTGACGGAGGCGTTCAGGATCGACCTTCGCATCAGGCGAGAGATCCTTCCTCACCTCTGTGAGCTTGGCTTCGATGTCATTGTCCTCCACCTTGATCTCCTCGGCCTCAGCCAGAGCGGTGAGGGCAAAGCTGCGGCGCAGTCTGTCCTCGGCTTCCGGACGGGAGTTCTGCATCAGATTCCGCACCAGATCAGGTGTGAAAAGGGATTTCACGTCCATGCCCTGCTGGGCGAACTGGGCGGCGGTCTGTTCCAGCAGGTTGCGGCTTTCCTGCTGGATCAGCACTTCGGGCAACTCCACCTCCAGTTGCTCCACCAGGGCTGTGAGCAAGGCATCACGGCGGTTGCTGGTCTGACGTCGCTCGGCATCGTCCTTCAGCCGCTTCTCCAGCTCAAGGCGAAGATCGGCCAGGGTCTCCTGCTCGCTGGCCTGCTTGGCGAACGCGTCATCCAGAGCAGGCAGCTCGCGGGTCTTGAGATCCTTCAGCTCGATCAGGAAGGCCGCCTTGCGTCCGCGGGCATCCTCCTTCGGGTAGTCATCGGGAAACTGGCAGTCCACCGTTCTGCTGTCGCCGATCTTCATTCCGATCACTCCTTCGATGAAGCCGGGGATCATGCGCCCGTGCTCCAGATCCACATCCATGGACTCTGCGCTGCCGCCTTCGATCTCACTGTTGTCATCGCTGAACGTACCTTTGAAGCTGAGGACGCCGATGTCCCCCTTCTCTGCACTCCGATCCTCGACAGGGATCACGGTGGCCAGCTGTTTACGGGAGTCCTCGAGCATGGCGTCCACCCTGGAGGCGTCGTAGGCAACCGCTTCGAATTCGGCCTTCAGTCCCTTCGTGCTCTTCAGCTTCGGAGATGGTGCGACATCTGCTTCAAGGGTGAAGGTGAGCTCCTGGCCGGGATCGAAGCTTTCCAGAAGGCCCTCGAAATCGCTGCTCAGATCGGGTTGGCTGATCGGCTCNATGGANTCCTGGTCGATCGCATCGCGCCAGACGCTGTCAATCAGNTTNTCAAGGGCTGTTGCNTTGATGCGAATGACGCCGATCTGCTGCATGAGCACNGTGCGGGGCACCTTGCCCTGGCGGAATCCAGGCAGCTTGATGCTGCGGCCGAGGCTGGTGAGAGCGTCTTCGTAGCTGGCTTTGCAGCGGTCCCCTGGCACGGTGACCGTCACCGCCAGGCGGCTGCTGGGGCGGGATTCAGTGGTCACCTTCAGGGCGGCTGCGCTCATGGAATGAAGAGGGGCACGNCTGGGCAGCCAGCAACTGTAAGAAACAGCTGGATTGCTGGCNCCCGGGTAGTGTGTNTCGACAATCTGACCCTCNNCCACGTTCTCCACGTCGTGGTNGGGTTCTGAAGTTCNGCTTTCAACAGTCCCAGTCCCGTCCACATTCGCCTGCTTGTCCTCGACACTCCCTGATCGCCCTCTCAANGTTGCNGTTCTNGGCGCGAGCGGTGCTGTAGGCCAGGAGCTGCTCCAGCTTCTGGAGGAACGCGACTTCCCTGTCGCTGAGCTTTCTNTGCTGGCATCAGCCCGATCGGCNGGCAGCACACAGCAGTGGAATGGNCAAACNCTCACCGTTGCTGAGGTCAATCAGGAGTCCTTCCNCGGAATCGATCTGGTGCTGGCATCCGCNGGTGGTTCCGTGTCTCGCCGGTGGCGTGAGGCGATCACCGGNTCCGGTGCGNTGATGGTGGACAACTCCAGTGCCTTCAGAATGGAGGAGGGTGTGCCCCTGGTGGTGCCTGAGGTCAATCCCGANNCTGCTTTCAGCAACAGCGGCGTGATCGCCAACCCCAACTGCACGACCATCCTGCTGACCCTGGCTCTGGCCCCCCTGGCCGCAAAGCGGACGATCCGGCGTGTGGTTGTGAGCACCTATCAATCAGCCAGCGGTGCCGGAGCCCGTGCCATGGAGGAGCTGAAGCAGCTNTCAAAGGTNGTGCTCGATGGAGGAACCCCTGTCAGTGAGGTGCTTCCCCATCCGCTCGCCTTCAACCTTTTTCTGCATGATTCACCCCTGCAGGAGAACAGCTACTGCGANGAAGAGATGAAAATGGTGAATGAAACCCGCAAGATCATGGGNCTGAAGGATCTTCCCTTCACCGCCACCTGTGTACGGGTNCCTGTGCTNCGGGCTCATTCNGAGGCGGTCAACATCGCCTTCGATCAGCCCTTCCCGGTGGAGGAGGCCAGGAGCCTGCTGAAACANGCCCCNGGGGTTGAGCTGATCGAGGATGTCGCCTCCAACCGATTCCCGATGCCGACCGATGTCACCGGCCGTGATCCAGTCGCGATCGGCAGGATCCGTCAGGACATCAGTGATCCCAACGCACTNGAGCTTTGGCTCTGNGGTGATCAGATCCGTAAGGGAGCGGCCCTCAACGCTGTGCAGATCGCCGAGTTGCTGATTCAGTCATGAGCCTTTCCGCTGCGCTGTCACCAACCCCCTTCGGTCGCGTGCTGACGGCCATGGTGACCCCGTTCGATTCCACAGGCGCCGTTGACCTGGAGCTGGCCGGGCGACTGGCCCGNCATCTCGTCGAGCAGGGGTCTGACGGTCTTGTGGTNTGCGGCACCACAGGTGAATCCCCGACCCTCAGCTGGGAGGAACAGCTGCNGTTGCTGCAGGTGGTTCGGAATGCNGTGGGNGCTGATGCCAANGTGCTCGCAGGCACAGGCAGCAACTGCACGAGCGAAGCCNGTGAGGCCACCCGTGANGCAGCTGCCGCTGGAGCAGACGGGGCCCTNGTGGTNGTGCCGTATTACAACAAGCCCCCCCAGGACGGTCTTGANNCCCATTTCCGCTCGGTTGCATCGGCNGCACCCGACCTNCCCCTGATGCTNTACAACATTCCAGGTCGCACCGGCTGCAGCATGGCCCCGGCCACGGTTGCNCGGCTGATGGANTGTCCGAACATTGTGAGTTTCAAGGCGGCGAGCGGCACGACNGAGGANGTCACGGCCCTGCGACTGGCNTGTGGCCCTCGACTGGCGATCTACAGCGGTGATGACGGTCTCACTNTGCCGATGCTGGCGGTGGGTGCCGTCGGTGTNGTGAGTGTTGCNANCCATTTGGCTGGTCTTCAGATCCGCGCGATGATCGAGGCCTATNTGAATGGCGANNTCGCTGTTGCCCTCGCCCGGCACGAAGCACTGATTCCTCTGTTCAGGGATCTGTTCTCAACCACCAATCCGATCCCCGTGAAGGCCGCCCTTGAGCTGAACGGCTGGTCAGTCGGTGCTCCCCGGCCCCCGCTTTCCCCTTTGTCTGAAGCAATGAAAACCAACCTTTCCAAAACCATGGCNGCCCTNCGTCTGACCTAGCCCGGTCCGGCCTACTGGCCCAGAAAGCAATCCATCCCATTTCAGAGTTTTTTATGGCAANCAATTCACGATCAACCCAGGGACAGGAGCCTTGTCTTCGGGTGATTCCCCTCGGCGGTCTGCATGAGATCGGCAAGAACACCTGCGTCTTCGAATACGGCGATGATCTGATGCTGGTGGATGGCGGACTCGCCTTCCCCACNGAAGGGATGCACGGCGTGAATGTGGTGCTGCCTGACACCACCTTTCTGCGGGAGAACCAGAAGCGGATCCGCGGCATGATCGTCACCCATGGTCATGAAGATCACATTGGTGGAATCTCCCACCACCTGAAACATTTCAATATCCCGGTGATCTACGGGCCGCGACTGGCTCTTTCAATGCTCAGCGGNAAAATGGANGAGGCNGGTGTTACNGGNANNACCANACTTCAGACGGTNAATCCNCGNGAAGTTGTGAAAGTGGGNCAGCACTTCACGGTGGAATTCATNCGTAATAATCACTCGATGGCCGACAGCTATTCGCTGGCCATCAAGACTCCGGTTGGAACAATTATCTTCACNGGTGATTTCAAGTTCGATCACACTCCTGTTGATGGTGAACACTTCGATCTAGAGCGTCTGGCCTACTACGGCGACCAGGGAGTGTTGTGTNTGTTCAGCGACTCAACCAATGCTGAGGTGCCGGGATTCTGTCCNCCGGAACGCTCGGTNTTTCCCAATCTTGANCGNCATATTGCCAACGCTGAGGGCCGGGTGATTGTNACNACATTCGCCAGCTCGATTCATCGGGTGTCGATGATTCTGGAACTGGCGCTCAAGAACGGTCGCAAAGTTGGCCTGCTGGGTCGTTCGATGCTGAATGTGATCGGCAAGGCCAGGGAACTGGGGTACATGCGAGCACCGGATGAATTGTTCGTTCCGATCAAGCAGATCAACGATGTTTCCGACCGTGAGACGCTGCTGTTGATGACAGGCAGTCAGGGTGAGCCACTGGCTGCCCTCAGCCGCATTTCCCGTGGTGAACATCCTCAGGTGAAGGTGAAGACCACCGACACAATCATCTTTTCTGCCAGTCCGATTCCGGGAAACACGATTTCCGTGGTGAGCACCATCGACAAACTGATGATCCTCGGCGGCAAGGTGGTCTATGGCAAAGGTGAAGGCATCCACGTCTCCGGCCACGGCTTCCAGGAAGACCAGAAGCTGATGCTGGCCCTCACCAGACCGAAGTTCTTCGTTCCCGTGCACGGTGAGCACCGCATGCTCGTCTGCCATGCCAGAACCAGTCATGCGATGGGTGTTCCCGTCGACAACACGTTGATCCTCGGCAACGGTGATGTGGTGGAGCTGACCGCTGATTCGATCCGCAGGGGTGACCCGGTCAAGTGCGGTGTTGAACTCCTGGATCAGTCCAGGAACGGCATTGTTGATGCGCGGGTGCTCAAGGAGCGTCAGCAGATGGCCGTCGATGGCGTCGTCACGATTCTCACGGCGATCAGCACTGACGGTGCGATGGCAGCGCCGCCTCGGGTCAATCTCCGCGGAGTTGTCTCCACGGCTGATGCCCGNAAGTTGACGCTGTGGACCGAGCGCGAGATCACCTGGGTNCTGGAGAACAAGTGGAAGCAGTTGTGCCGCCNTACGGGTGGAACGGCTCCCGAGGTGGATTGGATTGGCGTGCAGCGNGAGGTCGAGATNGGTCTGGGCCGGCGCATGCGCCGGGAGCTTCAGATCGAGCCGATGATCCTCTGTCTGGTTCAGCCTGCCCCCGGNGGCACNCCTGCTTACAAGGGTCGTGCTGATGCCGAGCCTGACAATCGTCCGGTTCCCCGNGGTCGTCGCGGTGCAGGAACGGCCAACGGTCGACGCAATCTGGGCAATGGCAACAGCAATGGAAACGGCACTCCTGCGCCGGTGCGACATGNTGTCAAGNCCGACGCTTCTTCAGCTCCNGCTNCNGCTCCNGCNCCNGCCGCTGCAGTGGCAGTGGTNGAGAAGTCTGTGAAAAAGGCGGAGGTGGAACCGGAGATGCCNGCTGGTCGCACCCGGCGGCGTCGCTCAGCGGCGGGTTGANAGANGCTTCAGNTTTGTAAGCCATGAACGGGGNCCGGTCTNTTCCGCAGGAANGGANANGGGCTCCTNTNGCTGNGGAGTGATCCTCACTCTCAGTGACGNNCCCTCGAGGACATCGNTCTNGATCTCAGNCTCGANNGCAGCNGCTCGGGNNNGGGGTTGTTGTNNTGCGGGCTCTTCTGNTTCTTCTGCAGATTCCGGNTCTGTNGTTAACGATTGCTCTGGCACTGGTTTTGGNGANNGNTTCACCTNCGGAGTTGNTGTTTCNGTCTCTGCCGCTTCCGGACGGGGAGAGAGAAGGGAGTCNGAGTCCGGCGCCTNTTCAGGTTCGAATGTTGTGGNGGGAGNGGATGTTGAGGGAAAAAGGGATGTTGANGGNACAGGGGATGGANTNGATGGCTCNGTCGTNATCGCCGTTTCTTCNAGCCANGGCATGGCTGTTGTCTGANNNNCTGTTGNCTGACTNGCTGTTGNNTGAGGGGCTGCTGGTTCNGTCAGCTGATCCTGTGNTGTTGTCAGAAACGGGTCGCGCAGNAGGTCCGGAAGNGNNNAAGCGGATGGGGGNNTGGTGGACAGTGNACTCGTGGACAGTGCNTCTNCNTGTGAAGCAGTCCTGAGATTGGTCTGCTCCTGNGTTCGGCAGCGTTCAACACCTTGCTTGGCCAGTTCNGCNAGGATGTCCTGGGGCTCACATTNCAGGACCTGTTGATANGAGTTGTCCGCTTGNTCCGGTTGATTGAGGCCATGGAGTTCGATGTTTCCCAAAAGCAGGAACACCAGAGCACGCCAGTTGAGGATGGCAGCCTCATTCTCNGGGTCTGGTTCAANCATCAGCTGCCCGAGCAATCCGCGGGCGATGGCATGCGCTGAGGNGTAGTCGGCTTGTCCGTAGGCGCGTTCAGCGTTCTGGTACTGCTCCTGGAAATCGNTATCCACATCGGGAGTTTCTGTTANCCCGTTGTAGTGGTTCTGACCTGANTNGANAGAAGCGATGTGATGGTTTGGCCTTCATGACCCTTGTCCTTATTGATTGTGCAGTTCATCGCATCCTGAGANTTCAAATCGATATTGCTTGCACCATNCCATTCCAGGAATATCGCTGGNAGCTGAGATCAAANNNAGANTCTTTCAATNTCCAGAAATGNTTGCCGCAGGCCTTCCCCATATTTTTCATCAATAGGGTTCAAGAGGTTGGTTGCANGACGTTGGGATTGGAATCCATTCAGAGCAAGCTTGATCTCTTGCNAGGGCATCATTGTTCTGATGATTCAGGCCTGNGAACCGTTTGCGTTCTCATCCATTGGNNGTTCACTGCCATGGGCCACGTGGAGGTCAGATCCACCCAGGCCGAAACCGGCATGCACGACCTGGAGCGCCTTGATCCCATNNNTTTCNGCAACNACNCAGCTGGTGCGGATCTCACTGGTGGCGATCAGTCCGATGTTGATCCCCGCATCGGCAAGAGCTCGGAACATCCTGCCTGCGGTGCCGGGAGTGGTTCGCATCCCTGCACCCACCGCGCTCACCCGGGCAATGGCCTCGCCATCCTCGAGGGAGGCTCCAGGCCACTGGGCCAGCAGCGGGGCGAGAGCNACGTCTGCGCGGGATCGATCGTCCTTGCGCAGGATGAAGCTGATATCGCGGGAACCGTCATGGTGCTGTCGCTCGGATTGCACGATCGCGTCCAGGCTGATGCTGTTGTCCGCCAGNGCTGAACAGAGGGCAGCGGCGGTTCCAGGACGATCCGGGATGTGCCGCACNCTNAGTTGCACCTGGTCGCGATCGAGGGCGACGCCGCGGACTTCCGGTTGATCGTCGGGGTTCAGGGGTGGGTTNACCAGCACCTGGGTGTCTGNAATGTCAAAGGCATCGCGAACNGCATTCAGNGCCTTGCGACCGGTTGTTGAGGCGATCACGCAGCTCACTTTCACTTCGCTGGTGGCGATCAGNCGNAGATTGATCCCTTGCTGGGAGAGGGAGTTGAACAGGTTTGCGGCGATGCCAGGTCGCCCCATGATTCCGGCTCCGCGGATGCTCAGCTTNGTCAGCCCGCGTTCNGCCGCCAGCTCACCACCGAGTTCGTCNAGCACGCTCTGGCTCACCTGGCGGGCCAGGTCCAGGTCTGTCTCGGCGACGGTGAANGTGATGTCATTGCTGCTGCCCTGATGGGTGGCCTGAATGATCAGATCCACNTTGATGCCGGCNTTCGACANNGTTTCGAACAGACGGGCAGCGATGCCTGGCTGATCGGGGATGTGGGAGAGGGCCAGGAGCGCCTGGCCATCCACTTCCTCCGCTCCATCCACCGGACTGCCCAGCTCCAGCCCGCTGTGACTGATCGGACGGGGCGCGCGGCTGGTGAGCCGGGTGCCTGGCGCATCGCTCCAGCTCGAACGAACGACCAGGTTGACTCCGTAATTCCGTGCGATCTCCACAGCCCTTGGATGCAGAACCGAGGCACCGAGGCTGGCCAGCTCCAGCATCTCGTCGCAACTGATCGTTTCCATCAGCTGGGCATCCGGCACTTTGCGTGGATCGGTGCTGAGCACTCCCGGAACGTCGGTGTAGATCTCGCAGGCATCAGCGCCAAGTGCCGCGGCCAGTGCCACAGCAGAGGTGTCGGAGCCGCCCCGCCCCAGGGTTGTGATCTCGTTGATTCCATCGCTGCTGGTGCTGGTGCCCTGGAAGCCGGCCACCACCACGACCTGCCCCTCATTCAGGCGGGTGCGGATCCGGTCGGTGCGGATGCCCAGGATGCGGGCCCGGCCATGGGTGGATTCGGTGGTGATGCCCACCTGGGGGCCGGTCATCGAGACAGCGGCCACACCCAGTGACTGCAGCGCCATGGCCAGCAGGGCGATGGACACCTGTTCGCCGCTGGCCAGCAGCATGTCCATTTCCCTCTGTGGTGGCGAGGGATTTAAAGCATTGGCGAAACCCAGGAGTTCGTCGGTTGTGTGGCCCATGGCCGACACGACAACCACCAGATCGTGGCCCTCATCGCGGCTCAGGCCAATCCGCTGGGCCACCGCCTGGATGCGTTCGACGCTGCCGACGGACGTGCCGCCGAACTTCTGCACCAGGAGGGCCATGAGCCGGGCATCAGCAACGCTGGATTTTCTCACCTGGCCGTGAGACCGGGGTTGGATCAACCGAGATTGGATCAACCGAGCAGGCCATCGCGGAAGGCATCACCCGGCAGTGCACCCCGCTTCAGCCTTGCATCAACCTCCAGTAATCGTCCGAGCAGCGACAGAAAGCGTTTTGGTGGTCGTCCCTGCAGCTGCTTCCGCATCACGTAGATGCGTTTGGGATTTCCGATTCCAGCGGCTTTGGCGATCACCGCCACATCCCTCTCCCCCTGCTGCTCCAGCAGGCTCACCCAGAGCCAGCCTCGGATCTGCCCGGTGAGAGTGGCGACGATGCGCAGGGCTGGCTCGCCTGCATCAATCAGGGCATCCCAGCGGGCGATCGCTTCGCCGGGATTCCCCTCCAGCAGTGCATCTCCGACCGCGAGAGCATTGGTGGAGCGTCCACCCACCAGTTCCGTCACCAGGGCTGCTGTGATGGAGGTGCTGCGTAGGGAAAGCTTGCGCAGTTCCGACTCGAGCCGTGCGCTGTCGGTTCCGATGGCCTCCACCAGGGCATCCACGGCGTCGGATTCCACCGACAGACCTAGAGCCTTGGCCGTGTTCAGCACCAGCTCACGTTGGCCACGGCCATCCCAGGCGGTCGGCAGTGGAAAGCTCTGTTCGTGGTCTAGTCCTGCTTTGATTCGTTTTTGCAGTGTTTTGGTGGTGCGCAGCCGCCGATCCGGCTTGGAGGGGTTCACCAGTACCAGGTGGCAGCTTTCGGGAATCAGCTCGAGAGCGGCTTCAAAACGGTCTGCCAGCTCGCTCGGGCAGCCATTGCAGAAGGGGCTTCGCTGCAGAAGCACCAGGCGTTCTCCGGCGGCGAATGGCGGAGTCCTGGCCTCCTCCAGCGCCTGAATGGCCTGCTCGGTTTCATTGCCGTCGAGTCGACTGAGATTGAGGCTGCTCCAGCTGGGATCAACCAGTCGATCGATCAGGCCGTTGATGGCTCGATCGCGCGCAGCTGCGTCATCACCCCAGAGCAGATGGATGGGCATGGGTCGATGATGAAGGCAATGGAGAAGGACCATCCGATTTTCATCGAAAGCATCCGGTACATCCGTTCGGTGCTTGGAGAGACAGGTCTGGATCCTTTGCAGCAGCAGGTGCTGGAACGATTGGTGCACAGCAGCGGTGACCTAAGTCTTGGCTCCTTGCTGCGTTTCAGCCCGCTGGCCTGCGAGACCGGTCTTGAGGCCCTGCA
>NYUU01000062.1 GCA_002684175.1 Synechococcus sp. CPC35 | reverse complement strand
TGGCAGTCGCTCCGCCAGGAACGGCGAGACAAGTTGCAGCACCTGCTTCGGAGTCTGGCGACAGCTCTTCAGGACACGGTGATCGCCGAACGCCACGGTCGTCCCGTGCTTGCGGTCAAGGCCGGAGCCGTCAATCAGGTGCAAGGACAGGTGCACGACAGCTCCGCATCAGGAAGCACCCTGTTCGTGGAACCACGTTCGGTGCTCAGCATCGGTAACAAGCTGGTGGATCTCGAAGCCCGTATCCGGGATGAGGAACGGCGGGTTCTGGCGGAGCTGAGTGCGGCTGTTGCCGATGAGCAACAGACACTCACCGTTCTTGTGAATGTGCTGTTGAAGCTGGATCTGGCCCTGGCCCGAGGTCGATACGGTCGCTGGCTTGGTGGAACAGCTCCTCAGATTGAGCTGGCCGCTGAGACAGGTTTTCAGCTCCGGAACCTGCGGCATCCGCTCCTGGTGTGGCAGCACAAGCGCGAAGGCGGAGCAGCGGTGGTTCCGATCAGCGTTGAGGTGTCGTCGACACTGCGGGTGGTGGCCATCACCGGACCGAACACCGGTGGCAAGACCGTGACCTTGAAAAGCATCGGGCTGGCAGCCCTGATGGCCCGTGCCGGGATGCTGCTGCCCTGCTCAGGGCAGCCCTCACTGCCCTGGTGCGCTCAGGTGCTGGCCGACATCGGCGACGAGCAGTCTCTGCAGCAGAGCCTGTCCACTTTCAGTGGTCATGTGATGCGGATCAGCCGGATTCTTGAGGCACTCAGGACGGGGCCTGCTCCTGCGCTTGTGCTTCTGGACGAGGTCGGTGCTGGCACTGACCCCAGTGAGGGAACGGCGCTGGCCACG
Source organism: Synechococcus sp. CPC35 (assembly GCA_002684175.1). Classification (GTDB taxonomy): domain Bacteria; phylum Cyanobacteriota; class Cyanobacteriia; order PCC-6307; family Cyanobiaceae; genus Parasynechococcus. The sequence goes on along the minus strand of NYUU01000062.1, from coordinate 8,641 downwards.
GCATTGCTCCAGGCCCTCGCCGATCGGGCCAGGCTCACCATCGCCACCACCCATTTCGGAGAACTCAAAGCTCTCAAATACAACGATGAGCGTTTTGAGAACGCTTCGGTGGCCTTCAATGCCGAAACGCTCTCACCGACCTATGAGTTGCTGTGGGGCATTCCAGGACGCAGTAATGCTCTGGCGATCGCCACACGGCTGGGGCTGGATTCCGAGGTGCTTGATCAGGCTCGGGAGTGGCTGGCCCCCGCTGGTGACGGTGAAGTCAACACGGTGATCCGAGGCCTCGAGGAGCAGCGGCAGAGGCAGCAGGCCGCAGCGGAGGATGCAGCGGTGCTGCTGGCCCGCACCGAGCTTCTCCATGATGAACTTCTGCAGCGCTGGCAGAAGCAGAAACAGCAGTCGGCTGAACGGCAGGAGCAGGGTCGTCAACGGCTCGAACGTTCGATCCGGGAGGGGCAGAAGGAGGTGCGCTCGCTGATCAGCCGCCTTCGCGATGGTCGTGCAGATGGCGAGACGGCTCGCAAGGCCGGCCAGCGGCTGCGCAANCTGGAGGACANCCACCGGCCGAAACGGGAATCACGTCAGCCCAGGCCAGGCTGGCTGCCAGCTGTGGGGGACAGGATCCGGNTGCTCGCCCTCGGCAANGCCGCNGATGTTCTGGAGATTTCCGAGGATGGNGCACAGCTCACGGTGCGCTGCGGTGTGATGCGCACAACNGTGGAGCTCCGGGGNGTGGAAAGCCTNGATGGCCGCAAGCCGGAGCCGCCGCCGGCNCCGGTGGTGAAGGTGAAGTCTCGCCATGGTTTNGGTGGTGGCGCTGAGGTCCGAACCAGTCGCAACACNCTGGATGTGCGCGGCATGCGAGTGCANGAGGCGGANGCTGNTGTTGAGGAGCAGCTGCGAGGTTGCAGCGGACCNGTGTGGGTGATTCACGGCATCGGCACCGGCAAACTCAAACGTGGCCTGCGCCAGTGGCTTGAAACCGTTCCCTATGTGGAGCGTGTCACCGATGCTGAGCAGGGTGATGGTGGGCCCGGCTGCAGCGTCGTTTGGGTGAAATGAAAGCGTTCGATGCCGCCACCCGATTAGTTGATCTCCGGAAGCCGAGGCCCTGAATCCGATCTGATCTCCGGCAACGCAATCGCTTCGCCGGCGTCGTCGAACAGGCGCCAGCCCATTGGATCCGGATCCAGATGGAGAGAATCCCCGGGTGCCAGGGCGAGATCGGGTGCGGCACGAACCTGTACCAGGTGACCACCGTCAGCAAGACGGCAGGTGATCAGTTGTTCGTTCCCCAGCATCTCGCTGTGACTCACCTCTGCCGCAAGATTGCGGTTGGTCGCTGGTGCCACGCGCCATTGCTCAGGCCGCAGCCCNGCCGTGACCTGCTCTCCTTCCCGTTGCTGAAGTGCTTCTGCCACAGGNCCTTCNACCGCAAGNCGCCTGTCCTCCAGCAGAAGACTCCCCCCAGNNCCGACGATCACCGGCAGCAACGCCATCGGTGGGCTGCCGATGAACTGNGCNACGAACAGATTCGAGGGCCAGCGGTAGAGATCCATNGGNGTGCCGAGCTGCTGCAAACGGCCCTGATTGAGNACGGCGATGCGATGCCCCATGGTCATGGCNTCAACCTGATCGTGGGTGACNTACACCGTGGTGGTGCCCAGCTCCCTCTGGAGATCCACGATGCGGTTCCNGGTGCTGTTGCGAAGTTTNGCGTCGAGGTTGCTCAGCGGCTCATCCATCAGGAAAACAGCNGGCTCCCGTGCCATGGCCCGGCCNAGGGCGACCCGCTGCTTCTGCCCGCCTGAGAGCTCCTTGGGCAGGCGATCCAGAAGNGGTTCCAGNTCCAGAGNNTCCGCCACGGTGCGGATGCGTTCACGGATCCGCTCTTCCCTNAGGGAATGAATTTGCAACGGCTTCGGAAGNCGTNGNGTGGCGCGNCTNAGCTGGTCCTGCAGTTGTTGTGCCGGCGANCGCCGGCGACTGCGTCGCAGCCCGAAGCTGAGGTTGTCCCGCACGCTGAGGTGCGGATAGAGCGCATAGCTCTGAAACACCATCGCCACGTTCCGTGCTGCTGGGCGGATCTGATTCACCTGGTNCTGGCCGATCAGGATGTCGCCACTGGNCGGAGCATCAAGTCCTGCCAGAAGGCGCAGCAANGTGCTTTTCCCGCAGCCTGATGGCCCTACCAGAACGAGGAATTCCCCGTCTTCGATCGTCAGATTCAGGTCGCGGATCACGNCAACGGGATCACCTCCACGCCGTCCCGGGTAGGTCTTGCAGAGGGCTTCGAAACGGACGCCTGCCAACGGCTGTGCTGCAGCGACTGAATCCTAGGGTTGTGGATTGGATCCTTCCGCTNACGCGTGCAGTTCATCGATCAGGCACGAATCATGGTGCGCGGCGGGCGTGGTGGTGATGGGATCGCGGCATTCCGNCGTGAGAAATATGTTCCTGCNGGAGGGCCGTCCGGTGGAGATGGTGGCTGTGGCGGCTCCGTGGTGCTGGAGGCGGATGCCAATTTTCAGACCCTNCTGGATTTCAAATACANNCGGTTGTTCGCNGCTGANGACGGTCGCAGGGGCGGACCGAACAAGCGCTCNGGCGNTTCGGGCNNGGAACTGGTGGTGAAGGTTCCCTGNGGNACGGAGGTCCGCCATGTGACCACGGGCATTCTGCTGGGGGATCTGATTGATCCAGGCTCCCGGCTGACCGTNGCNTTCGGNGGNCGNGGAGGGCTGGGNAATGCCCATTACCTGAGCAACCGCAACNGGGCACCGGAGAAGTTCACGGAAGGTCGCGACGGAGANGAATGGTCGCTTCAGCTGGAACTGAAACTTCTGGCTGANGTCGGCATCATCGGANTGCCGAATGCCGGCAAGAGCACNNTGATNGCNGTCCTNTCAGCNGCGCGNCCAAGAATTGCCGACTATCCCTTCACCACCCTTGTCCCCAACCTTGGCGTCGTTCGACGCCCNAGCGGCGATGGAACGGTGTTTGCGGATATTCCTGGNCTGATCGCCGGTGCCGCCCAGGGTGCAGGNCTGGGNCANGANTTTCTCCGTCACATTGAGCGCACGCGNCTNNTGATTCACCTGGTGGATGCNGGAGCTGATGATCCGGTGGGAGACCTGCGGGTGGTGGAGCGNGAGNTGCAGGCCTATGGCCATGGCCTTGTGGATCGCCCCCGGCTGNTNGTGCTCAACAAGCAGGANCTTGCCTCCAAGGNAGATCTTGCAGACATCGTTCGAGATCTTGAGCAGACCAGNGGCCGCTCTCCCCTGTGCGTGTCTGCGGCGATGGGAGCGAATCTCNANGNCNTGCTCGACGCCGTCTGGAAACAGCTGGGTGTGTGACANTCGNGTGTCGGNGGGCACACCTGNAGTTGTGGCCTGGCTGGTTGCAGGCCATAACTGAGAAAGATTCACCGAAACGTGATGACCTTCTACACCTGCTACGACAACAAGGGTGGTGTGATCGCCCGTTGCCAGACCANTNAAGANGTTGCAGTGCTCAGGCGCATGGGNCGTCCGATTGCCGAAGTGAAGGCAATGAGGAATGAAGAGGCTGTGGTCTGCAGTTTGACCGGCAGCCCTTCTGACTACAACGAGGATTTCTGAGTCGCTTCAACACGACTGACTGACGACTGAATCAGTCGTCATAGACACGGCACTCGTCCGCATCTGGATTGGCTTCACAGTGNAGTTCCAGGGACGTGGGGTCGTGGCTGTCCTCGGGATGATGCTCNTTGTACTCCTCGAGAGACTTCAGCTCCTCGGNGTAGTGCCTCACCTTGGCAGCATCTCCAGCTGCCTTGGCNGCTTCAATCTCCGNCTGATCCTTCTGNATGTGATCGTCGATGGATTTCATGGATTCACTNCGTAGCCACTGGNNACCTTACGGCGATTGAGAGGNTTCATCACAACTGTNTCCGTNGGCGGTGACCGAATCACAACNNTTTGGTCGGTTGCTTGTCNTCCTGACNACTGAATTCAGTCGGNNTCAGAGCCNTCAACGACTGTCAGGGAACGAGTTCACTCAGTTCCAGCCAGCGCTCTTCGGCCGATTCGATCGTGANGATCAGCTCAGCCAGTTCATGGCTGAGGNTTGCGATATCTGCACCGTCNTCTGAGATTTGNTTCTCGACNGACCGACGTCGTCGNTCCAGTTCAGGCAGTTGCTNGTCCAGCTNCTCCAGTTCCTGGTTTTCCTTGAAGCTTCGGCGCCGCGGTCCTTGCTGTTTCGCTGCCGAACGTNTGCCCGCTGANATCGTTCCGGTTGCAACCGGGNTCGATGCTGANCGCTCCCGNTCCTGCAGCCGCTGCCGTTCCAGGAAGGCGCTGTAGTTGCCTTCGAACTGATGCANTCGNCCCTGTTCAAACCAGAACAGCCGATCGACGGTCCGGTCCAGGAANTAGCGGTCATGTGAAACCACAATCACGCAACCGCGGAAGTCCTCAAGGAAATCCTCCAGAACACTCAGGGTCTGCACGTCGAGGTCNTTGGTGGGCTCATCCAGCAGCAGCACATTGGGTGCCTGAATCAGCATCCTGCANAGNGTGAGTCGTCTCCGCTCNCCACCGGAGAGTCGGGCAAGAGGGCTGTGCTGCTGCGCNGGAGGGAAGAGGAACCGTTCCAGCAGCTGNGATGCAGTCACCTGTTCCCCTCCCAGATCGATGCGTGTGGCNGCCTCCTCCACAAAGTCGATCACCTTGCGCTCNAGGCCTTTGCCTTCATTGAAGGCTGTGGTGTGTTGATCGAGATAGCCNACNTGCACNGTNTCTCCAAGCCTCAGCGACCCCTGCGTNGGATCCCNGCGTCGTGCAATCAGGTCAAGCAGTGTCGACTTGCCGCTTCCGTTCGGGCCGATGATCCCGACTCTGTCTTCCGGGCTGAAGCTGTAACTGAAGTCCTTCANAAGCGTGCGGCCCTGTTCCTGACCATCCGCNGTNACNCCCAGTTGCTCTGCTTCGATNACCTGCTTGCCGATGCGGCGGCTGACGTTGTTCATCTCCAGCTTCGTNTTCATCTGGGGAGTTTTCTGTTCACGCATCNCCTCGATNCGTTGCAGGCGAGCCCTCTGCTTGGTGCTGCGGGCTTTCGGACCCTGNCGAAGCCAGGCCAGNTCACGGCGNAAAACACCCTTGAATTTCTGAGCTGAAGCGGCTTCGGAGGCNTCCTCCTCCGCCTTGTGTTGAAGGAAGGTGCTGTAGTTGCCCTGATANGCCCGTGCCCGACCCTTCTCCACCTCCACCATTCGCCGGGTGACCCGGTCCAGCACATAACGATCGTGGGTGACCAGCACCAGGGCACCGGGATAACGATCGAGCCAGCTCTGCAGCCACTCAACGGCCGCGGCATCCAGGTGGTTNGTGGGTTCGTCCAGAAGAAGCACATCNGGGCAGGCCACGAGGGCTGAGGCCAGACCCACCCGTTTTCGGTAGCCCCCGGAGAGGTCTTCCACCGGCCGCTGCAGGTCACTGATNCCCAGCTTCTGCAGAACCTCACGGCATTGCTGTTCCAGGCTCCAGGCCTCTTCCTCATCCATCCNCTGGCTCAGCTGGCCAAGCTCGGAGAGCAGCGNNTCACTGTCAGGGTCCCTGGCGATGGCATCGCTCAGAGCGTTGAAACGCAGCAGCAGCTCACGCTTGGCACCACAGCCTTCAAGAACCTGTTCCAGCACGGTGAGCCCCGGAGTGACGCGGCTTTCCTGGCCAACCAGTTCCACACGCAGCTGCGGTGAACTTCGCCTTGTCCCCTCGCCCAGCGGTTCCTGCCCCGCCAGCACCCTGAGCAGAGTTGATTTGCCAGCGCCGTTGGGTCCGATCAATCCGAGTCGTTCCCCTTCACCGATATGAAGGTCCAGCTCGGAGAAGAGCGTGCGGATGCCGTAATCCTTGGCGGCACCCACCAGGCTGATCAGACTCACGGTGTGCCGGCAGGCAGTTGGCCGTCCAGGTAAGCAAACACGCTTTTGTCGCCGACATCAGCGGCCGCTTCCATNCCGAATTTGCGCAGGGCCAGCACCACCAGAAGAAGGGCTGCAATGGTCAGCATGGCNGCACTGANCTCNGGNTTGATCAGTCCCNNNAGATGTCCGAGNAGTGCAAGCGGNAANAGCANTGTCAGNCCGATCGCNTCCGCTCGCTGAAAACAGAAGAACTCCTTGAAGCCGATNCCTGTCAGGGCAGCGAANAGTGGNCCGATGGGNAGGATCCACAACGGTTGATTCCGAAGNGTGTCAAGAGCCTGGGNTGGACCGCTNATNAGNAGAAGAACNCCCCAACCCACACATCCCANAGCCCAGAGAGCCTGCAGCGTCCGATGCAGNGGACGCAGNTAGATGTGAATCCAGCGGAGTGCCAGTCCNAGGGCANCGGACAGAGGCAGCAGCCAGACCCATGCCCATTGNGCTCCNATTTGCCACCACTGCAGAAGACAGGCCGACATCGAGAGACCNCTCACCAACAGGGCCTGGCGGTAGCGNCTCACCTCCTGACGGTCTTCGCTGTTNATNGTGTAANGCCCATANACACCCTCAAATTCCGGATCCGCCATNGAGCTGACTNGGGNCTNCAGTATTCACCAGTGTGCTCAGCTCAGGACCGGTCGGGANGATTCCCCCTGGATTAAGGGGAAAAAGAGCTCCGTANTANTCCCGCCGCCAGGCTTCTCCGTCACAGGTGTCCGCNACTCCGGGAAGGCCATACAGCCGTCGCCTCCATNTCCAGAGATGGGGGAAGTGCCAAAGGGGNACNCGGCTGCAGCCGAACAAGGGGGCGTAAACCAGNTCCCATCGGATCAGAGTGGGAAAGAGNCGGAGATCGGCGAGTGTGATCTGTTCGCCGCAGAGCCAGGGTCCCTTCTCCATGAGGCTGCGTTCCAACTGATCGAGTGCNTCGAACAGGCATGTTTCGGCACGGTCGTAAGCCGCCTGGTTGCGAGCGAANCCGCAGCGGTAGACGCCGTCATTGACGAANGGNTGNANCAGANCCTGCCAGTCCTCGATGGCTTGAGCCTGATCCGGCGGGTTGAAATCGCTTCCNNGNTGATCNGAGGGCCATTNATTNAGCAGNTCCACCAGCTGNGCGCTNTCGTTNCCGAGNATCCGATTNGTCTNNGGGTCCACCAGCACCGGGACGGTGGCCCGATGGGATGGTGGGGCTTCAAAGTGCTGATAAAGCTCCAGAAGACTGCTGCAGTTCAGCCATGGAGGNTCCAGNCTCCAGCGNCCNGCNCGGTGGTCCGCGGTNGCCATCAGCAGNNTGACCGTGCGATCGAGACCCCGCAGCCGAAGCATCAGCCAGGTGCGATGGGCCCAGGGNCANCTGCGGCCGATGATCAGGCGTGGNCTTTGTTCNNAAGGNCGCTCAAGCAGATCCNTNGTGTCCGGACGCNTNGCCTNGAGNTGATCGCTGNCTGGGCGTTTGTAGTTNCCTTCGGTGTCTGCAGGCCCCAGGCCNCCCATCAGTCGNTGCCACTGCCAGTTCCAGCCCGTTCGGGCGGCNGCCACAACAACAGGNGGGATCGACATGGCAGGGANGACATCCCGATCATTGTCGCGATTGTGCATGCTTCAGTCATGCTTCANGGGGAANGCCNATGGCCATNTNNGATGTGCTGGTGGTGGCCGGCACNCATGGNAATGAACTGAATGCCCCCTGGTTGCTCGAGCAGTGGGNGCTCCAGCCGGATCTGCTNCCATCNGCAGGACTGGAGATCAGNACTGTGATCGGCAACCCTGCCGCCAGGCTGGCCGGCCGTCGCTACATCGACCGAGATCTGAACCGTTGCTTNCGCTCGGACCTGCTGGATGGCGAACGGAAGGANCTGGAACCGGNACGAGCCAGGGAACTGCTGTCTCTTCATGGCCCTNANGGNGNGCAGCCCTGTCGCGTCGCCATCGACCTGCACAGCACNACGGCTGGGATGGGGAATTCCCTGGTGATTTANGGNCGTCGNCCGGCTGATCTCGCTCTTGCTGCCTTGGTTCAGGGAGAGCTGGGATTGCCTGTCTATCTGCATGAGGGGGATNCGGCGCAGACNGGGTTTCTCGTGGANAGCTGGCCNTGTGGTCTTGTGATTGAAGTGGGGCCTGTCCCGCAGGGCGTTCTNGAGGCACGCATCGTTCGCCAGACACGACTGGCGCTGAGCGCCTGTCTGAACGGCCTGGCGACTGCGCGGACCGGAACGGCTAGAACCCCAAAAGTGCTGGTTGTTCATCGCCATCTCGGCAGTATTGATTTCCCCCGGGATGGAGCGGATGCTCCGATGGCGTTGCCCCATCCTCAGCTGCAGGATCGGGACTGGCGAAGGTTGTCACCCGGACAGGCTGTTTTCGAGACTGCCGATGGACGAGCCCTCATTCCGGAAGGGATGGGTGAGGGGATCCCGGTGTTCGTGAATGAGGCGGCCTACGCGGAGAAGCACATCGCTTTTTCTCTGACCAAGCGAGAGGTTTTGAGGGTTGAACCGATCTGGCTAAAGGCTCTGGAGACCCTGCTCAGGTCTGATCAGGGTCAGCCGCAGGCCCAGGTGCCTTTGCCTTCCTGACTGCAGATCAGGTTGCTTTCCTGGCCATCGGCCCAGTACAGACGAAGCCTGTCGTCATCGGTTCCCAGGCGAAGCGTGAGAG
>NYUU01000061.1 GCA_002684175.1 Synechococcus sp. CPC35 | reverse complement strand
TCCAACGAGGGTTGAACAGGAGGCCTGAACCATGCTGAGTCCAAAACGCGTCAAATTCCGCAAACAGCAGCGCGGCCGCATGCGCGGCATCGCAACCCGGGGCAACACCATTGCCTTCGGTCAGTTCGCGCTTCAAGCCCAGGAATGCGGCTGGATCACCTCGCGACAGATCGAGGCCAGCCGNCGTGCCATGACCCGCTANGTGAAGCGGGGNGGAAAGATCTGGATCCGGATTTTNCCTGACAAGCCAGTCACCATGCGTGCTGCCGAAACACGGATGGGGTCCGGNAAGGGCAATCCGGAATTCTGGGTTGCCGTGATCAAACCCGGCCGGATCCTGTTCGAGATGGGTGGTGAGGAAATCACTCCCGAGATCGCACGGGAAGCCATGCGCCTGGCGCAGTACAANCTNCCCGTGAAAACCAAGTTCATCCAGCTGGATGAACAGGTCAAGCAGNCTGGAGCCGANNCTCCGNCANCTGCTGAATCCGTCACNGTGGAGTCCTGACCATGGCCCGTCCCAACCCCAGTGAGGTCCGCCAGCTGTCCGATACGGACATCACGGAACAGATCGATGGCCTCCGCAACGAGCTGTTTCAGCTNCGTTTTCAGCAGGCCACGCGCCAGCTCACCAACACGCACCGTTTCAAGGAGGTCCGCATCAAGCTGGCCCAGCTTCTGACGGTGCAATCGGAGCGCCAGCGCTCCGCCACCTCCTGATCCCCCTCCGTAACCATGGCAGTCAAGGAAAGGGTCGGCACCGTCGTCAGCGACAAGATGGAGAAAACGGTGGTGGTCGCGGTGGAAAGCCGCTTCCCCCATCCCATCTACAAGAAGACGGTCAGCCGCACAACCCGATACAAAGCTCACGACGAAGACAACACCTGTCGCGTCGGNGATCGCGTACGCATCACGGAAACCCGTCCGATGAGTCGTCACAAGCGCTGGGCCATCGCNGAAGTTCTCAGTNACAGTCCGAAGGCGGACACCTCGGCTGAAGCGGCNACGGCCGCAGCCAAGGAGGTGAGCNAGTGATCCAGCAGGAAACCTTNCTCAACGTCGCTGACAACAGNGGTGCCAAACGCATCCAGTGCATCCGTGTNCTGGGTACCAACCGTCGGTANGCCCATGTGGGTGATGTGATCGTTGCCGCCGTCAAGGACGCAATGCCCAACATGGGAGTCAANAAATCCGATGTTGTAAGGGCNGTCGTGGTTCGNACCAAGGCCACCCTGCGNCGNGAAACCGGCAATTCGATCCGGTTTGACGACAACGCCGCGGTGATCATCAATGAAGACAAAAANCCGAAAGGCACCCGTGTCTTCGGNCCCGTGGCACGNGAACTGCGCGAACGCAGTTTCACCAAAATCGTGTCCCTCGCTCCGGAGGTGATCTGACCATGGCAACCGCTACCACCAGAGCCAAGACNACCGAGCGCACGAAGATGCGCATCCGCAAGGGTGACACCGTCCAGGTGATTGCCGGCAAGGACAAGGGCAAAACCGGTGCCGTCCTTCGCACCCTGCCCAACGAGAACCGCGTCATCGTGGAGGGCNTCAACATGCGCACCAGGCANGAAAAGCCCACCCAGGAGGGCGAGACCGGCCGCATCGTCAANGAGGAGGCATCACTGCATGCATCCAATGTGATGCTNTATTCCACCGCAAAGAAAGTCGCAAGCCGCGTTGAAATCGTTGTCGAAAAAGACGGCAGCAAGAAGCGNCGCCTCAAGAAAACAGGTGAAGTCCTCGACTGATCCCGACTTCTGACCAAGNCCAGAAGCACCCCACCCCNCTATGTCACTGAAGAAGCGCTACCGGGAGNCCATTCAGCCAAAGCTGCNGAAGGATCTCTCTCTCAAAAACATCCANGAAGTCCCCAAGGTGCTGAAAGTCACCGTTAACCGAGGTCTCGGAGAAGCGGCTGCCAATGCCAAGTCTCTGGANGCTTCTGTGAACGAGCTGNCCCAGATCACCGGCCAGAAGGTCNTGGTGACCCGGGCCAAGAAAGCCATCGCCGGCTTCAAGATCCGCCAGGGNATGCCGATCGGATGTGCCGTCACCCTGCGCGGAGATCGGATGTACGCCTTCCTTGAGCGTCTGATCAATCTCGCGCTGCCGCGAATCCGCGACTTCCGCGGNGTCAGCCCGAANAGCTTCGACGGTCGCGGCAACTACACACTCGGGGTGCGTGAACAGATCATCTTCCCTGANATCTCCTTCGACAAGATNGATGCCATCAGGGGCATGGACATCACCATCGTGACCACTGCCCGTTCGGACGAAGAGGGCAGGGCCCTCCTCCGCGAGATGGGAATGCCGTTCCAGAGCAACTGAGCCCTCCCCGTCGACACCTATGGCCAACCACGACCCNATTTCCGACATGCTCACCCGCATNCGCAATGCGAGTGAGAAGCGTCACGAGACCACCAAGATCCCAGCTTCGCGGATGACCCGCAGCATCGCCAAGGTGCTGCAACAGGAGGGCTTCATCTCCGAAATCAGCGAACAGGGTGAAGGGGTNCGCACCGAACTGGTGCTCTCCCTCAAATACAGCGGCAAGCACCGCCTGCCCACGATCCGCTCCATGCAGCGGGTCAGCAAGCCTGGGCTTCGCATNTACAAGAACACCCGCGGCCTCCCGAAGGTTCTCGGTGGCCTTGGCGTGGCGATCATCTCCACATCGAGAGGTGTGATGAGCGATCGCGACGCCCGCCGCGAGGGCGTTGGCGGCGAAGTGCTCTGTTACGTCTACTGATCCGGAGCTGAACCATGTCACGTATCGGCAAAAACCCTGTTCCAGTCCCCGACAAGGTCACCGTGTCCCTCGACGGTCTCACCGTCAGGGTCAAGGGCCCCAAGGGCGAACTGGAGCGCACTCTTCCTGAAGGCGTCAGCGTCAGTCAGCAGGACAATTCAATCGTGGTCGCACCGACCAGCAACAAGCGGATGTCCCGCGAGCGCCATGGTCTNTGTCGCGCACTCGTCGCGAACATGATCGAAGGTGTCAACAACGGCTACAGCAAGAGCCTCGAGATCATNGGCGTGGGGTCCCGCGCNCAGGTCAAGGGGANAACCCTGGTCGTCAGCGCCGGATACAGCCATCCGGTCGAGATGGAAGCTCCGGACGGGATCACCTTCAAGGTTGAAAACAACACCAAGGTGATCGTCTCCGGCATTGACAAGGAACTGGTCGGCAACGAAGCCGCCAAGGTTCGCGCCATCCGCCCGCCTGAGCCCTACAAGGGCAAGGGCATCCGGTACGAAGGCGAGTGGATCCTGCGCAAGGCAGGCAAGTCCGGCAAGAAATAAGCCTTGNCCTGACGTTCCTCCCCTAAACCCACCATGTCTCAACTGTCCCGAAAACANCAGATGCAGAAGCGCCATCGGCGCCTGCGTCGTCACATCAGCGGCACCTCNGATCGTCCCAGGCTGGCGGTGTTCCGCTCCAACAATCACATCTACGCCCAGGTCATNGACGACGGAGCACAGAGCACTCTNTGCTCNGCGTCCACTGTTGACAANGAAGTTCGCAGCGGCCTGAAGTCCAACGGAGGAAGCTGTGACGCCTCAACGGCAGTTGGCTCTCTGCTGGCCAAGCGCGCCATGGCCAAGGGCATCCAGAAGGTGGTCTTCGATCGTGGCGGCAACCTGTACCACGGCCGGGTCAAAGCCCTTGCCGACGCCGCCCGGGAAGCGGGCCTTCAATTCTGATTCCTGCTAACCCATGACCGATTCCTCTCCCAAATCCAATCCAAATGCCGTTCCGGGNGCCGCTGACGTCCCAGCGGCAGCNGAAGGTCAGCAACAGGANCAGCGCCGCGGNCGCGGTGATCGCGGCGACCGCCGTGGTGGCCGCCGCGGCGATCGTCGCGGACAGGAGCGTGACTCCGAGTGGCAGGAACGGGTGGTCCAGATCCGCCGCGTTTCCAAGACCGTCAANGGCGGCAAGAAGATGAGCTTCNGGGCCATCGTTGTTGTCGGCAATGAAAAAGGTCAGGTCGGCGTCGGTGTCGGCAAAGCCGGTGATGTGATCGGTGCCGTTCGCAAAGGCGTTGCCGACGGCAAGAAGCATCTGGTGAAAGTGCCTCTCACCCGCCANAGCTCNATNCCCACCCTGTCCAACGGTCGTGACGGAGCCGCCAGCGTGCTGATCCGTCCGGCTGCACCCGGTACCGGTGTAATCGCAGGCGGATCGATCCGTACCGTGCTCGAACTCGCCGGCATCAAGAATGTCCTGGCCAAGCGCCTGGGCAGCAAAACCCCGCTGAACAACGCCCGGGCTGCCATGGTGGCCCTCTCGCTTCTCCGCACACACAAGGAGACAGCCAAGGAACGGGGAATCTCCCTCGAGCAGATCTATTCCTGACAAACGATGACTCTCCGACTCGATTCCCTCAGATCCAACAAAGGCGCCCGTCGCCGCAAACTGCGCAAGGGTCGCGGCATTGCAGCTGGTCAAGGAGCCAGCTGCGGCTTCGGTATGCGTGGCCAGAAATCCCGCTCCGGACGTCCGACCCGTCCAGGCTTCGAAGGTGGCCAGATGCCCCTTTACCGCAGGGTGCCCAAGCTCAAGCACTTCCCTCTGGTGAATCCAAAGCACTTCACAGTGCTGAACGTTTCAGCCCTGAACAGCGTCAAGGACGGCAGCAGCATCAACCTTGATTCTCTGGTGAAAGACGGCATCGTCACCAGCCCAAAGCATCCTCTCAAGCTTCTTGGCAACGGTGAGCTGACTGCCAAGAACCTCACTGTGCAAGCTGCCGCCTTCACTGCTTCCGCACGCAGTAAAATCGAAACAGCAGGTGGCACCTGCGAAATCTTGGACTGATGACCGGGGCTCCTCCCCGTGATCAGCCCTGGCCCTAGGGTCTGAGCCGCCAACTGGACTTCGGTCCAGGGGCGGCTTGTCTGCATTCTGCCCACCTCTTCTTCTTCCGGACATGCTTGTCAGTCGGGGACGCAACCCAAATGCCGCCGAAGTGATCAGTCAGCTGATCACCAATCCAGGGTTGCGCAACCGGGTCCTCACAACCCTCGGCCTGCTTCTTCTGGTGCGACTCGGGATCTACATCCCGATGCCGGGGATCGATCGCGAGGCTTTCAAGCAATTCATCGATCAGGGCGGCCAGCTGCTGGGTTTCCTCGACATCTTCACCGGGGGTGGCATCTCAACCCTGGGAGTGTTTGCCCTGGGAATCCTGCCGTTCATCAATGCGTCGATCATCCTGCAGCTGTTAACTGCAGCCCTTCCTCAGCTGGAGGACCTCCAGAAGAACGAAGGGGAAGCGGGCCGACGCAAGATCGCTCAGATCACCAGATATGTGGCGCTGGGATGGGGGTTGGTGCAGAGCATCGTGTTCGCGATGATCCTCCGCCAGTACGCCGTCGAGGGATTGAGCGAGGTGGTGTTCGTCGTCCAGACGGCACTGGCTCTTGTGACGGGATCGATGATTGTGATGTGGCTCAGTGAAGTGATCACTGAGAGAGGCATCGGCCAGGGCGCATCTCTGGTGATCTTCCTGAACATCGTTGCGACCTTGCCTCGAACATTGGGAGCAACGATCGAAGCTGCTCAGACCGGAGACCGCGACACCGTTCTTGGCATCGTCGTCTTGGTCCTGGTGTTTCTTGCCACCATTGTCGGCATCATTTTCGTTCAGGAGGGGGCACGCAGGATTCCGATCGTGAGCGCCAAACGACAGGTGGGGGGATCAGGCGTACTCCCGACACGCCAGAGCTACCTGCCTCTGAAGCTCAATGCAGGTGGGGTGATGCCGATCATTTTCGCCTCGGCTCTGATTTTCCTGCCGGTGACCATCGCCAACCTCACCAAGAGCGAATGGCTGATCCGGACAGCCAGCGCCCTCAACCCCGGGGCGCCGAATCCCTGGCCCTACGCCCTTGCCTTCTTCGCACTCATTCTTGGTTTTTCCTACTTCTATGCCTCTTTGACGGTGAATCCGGCAGACATCGCCACAAACCTCAAGCGAGGTGGCGTTGCCATTCCCGGAGTGAGACCAGGCAGTGCCACAGCCAACTATCTGTCGGGAGTTCAGAACAGACTCACGCTTCTCGGTGGCCTTTTTCTGGGGTCCGTGGCGATCATTCCCGCCGCAGTTGAGCGGGCCACCAATGTTCAGACGTTTCAAGGATTGGGAGCCACATCGCTGTTGATTCTCGTCGGTGTCGCNATNGACACGGCCAAACAGGTTCAGACCTACGTCATCTCACAGCGCTACGAAGGGCTTGTTCGTCAGTAACTNCNTGTCAGTGATCNCCCGCTGAAGTCCTGCCAACTGCACACGTTCTCCGAATCAACAATGAAAACCCGCCTGCTTTTCCTTGGNCCCCCNGGNGCCGGCAAAGGCACCCAGGCTGNTCGCATCTGCGAAGNCAATGGCATGAAGCACCTNTCCACTGGNGATCTGCTCCGTGCNGAAGTNTCAGCAGGCAGCGAGCTGGGCAGGGAAGCCGAAGCCCTGATGAACCAAGGNGAACTGGTGAGCGATGNCCTTGTGCTGGCGATCGTGGAGAGCCAGATGAAAACTGTTGCCANTGGCGGATGGCTCCTGGATGGNTTCCCTCGCACCNTTCCCCAGGCNGAAGCCCTGGACCCNCTGTTGTCGNAGCTTGANCAACCGATCGAAGCCGTGGTGCTCCTTGAGNTTGATGATGCCGTCCTGATCCAGCGTCTTCTGTCAAGNGGCCGAGCAGATGACAGTGAGAAGGTGATCCGTAACCGGCTGGAGGTCTACCGGGACAAGACCTCACCTCTGATCAGCTACTACCGCGAGAAGAACNTGCTGATCACAGTCCCNGCCGAGGGGAATGTCGAGGACATCNCCNATCGGATCACTGAAAGCNTGAGTTNACCGGTGTTGTAAGGTTGCCGTTTGGAAATTTGGAGAGCTGCGGCTCATGAAGGTGCGTTCCTCTGTCAAAAAAATCAGTCCTGACGATCAGATCGTCAGGCGCCGAGGNCGCATCTACGTGATCAACAAGAAAANGCCTCGCAACAAGCAGCGCCAGGGTTGAACCAGGCGACTCTNNAATTTCATTTGTTCATCACCTCCATTCGATGGNGGTCTTCTGTTCCTCTCGACTGAATCTTCGTGGCACGGATCGCCGGCGTTGACATCCCCCGCGACAAGCGGGTTGAAGTNTCNCTCACTTACATCTATGGAATCGGGCTCACCCGAGCTCANGCCATTCTGGCAAAAGCAGGGGTNAACCCTGACATCCGGGTGAAGGACCTCGAGGATGGCGACATTCAGAAACTTCGTGGAGCGACAGAGTCGTACACGATCGAAGGAGATCTGCGCCGCCAGGAGGGCATGGCCCTCAANCGTCTGCAGGACATCGGCAGCCTTCGCGGTCGTCGCCATCGCATGAGTCTTCCGGTNCGCGGTCAGCGGACCCGCACAAATGCGCGCACCCGNCGAGGNGCACGCAAGACCGTCGCCGGCAAGAAGAAGTAATCCTCCTCCTCATTTCTCTACNGACTGAACCCGGCCCATGGCGAAACCCGCAAAGAAATCCGGCCCCAAGAAGGCCAAGCGCAACGTCCCTAACGGCGTCGCTCACATCCAGAGCACCTTCAACAACACCATCGTCTCCATCACTGATACNGCTGGAGAAGTGATCNCATGGTCATCNGCCGGTGCAAGTGGATTTAAAGGAGCTAGAAAAGGAACTCCGTTTGCGGCTCAGACCGCTGCCGAAGCTGCCGCTCGCCGCGCTCTNGAACAAGGCATGCGTCAGATCGAGGTCCTGGTTCGAGGTCCCGGTTCCGGCCGCGAAACCGCGATCCGCGCTCTCCAGGTGGCCGGCCTTGAGATCACNCTGATCCGGGATGTCACTCCCCTGCCCCACAACGGTTGCCGTCGGCCCAAGCGCCGTCGCGTCTGAACCACCTGCCTTTTCCGGTTCACGTTCCTTACCCCGCCCCAGACCGTGCTGCAATACCAGATCGACCGCATCGAGCACCAAGTAGCCGANGANCGCGCCCAGACCGGCGTNTTCCTGATCGGTCCCCTNGAGCGTGGCCANGCCACAACACTNGGNAATGCTCTGCGCAGNGTNCTGATGGGTGGCCTGGAAGGNAGCGCCGTCACTGCNATCCGCATTGCAGGCGTCAACCATGAATACGCCACCATTCCAGGCGTCAGGGAGGACGTCCTGGACATCCTGCTCAATTGCAAGGAACTGTCGGTCAACAGTCGCTCGGTNGACCTGGAGATCGGTCGCCTTGTGGTGGCNGGACCCGCCGAGNTCAAAGCAGGTGATCTGCAGTTTTCTTCCCAGGTTCAGATCGTGGATGGGAATCGCCCCATCGCCACCGTNGCNGANGGCCANAGCCTTGAGCTGGAGGTGCATGTCGAGCGTGGNGTGGGCTATCGCCCTGTAGANCGCCACANCGAAGACACCAGCGCCATTGATCTNCTGCAGATCGATGCGGTGTTCATGCCCGTGACCCGCGTGAATTTCACGATTGATGAAACGGCTGTTGCAGANGGTGGTTCNGCCCGGGAACGGCTGCGCATGGAAATCATNACGGATGGCTCCATCAGNCCTGACGACGCTCTNGCTCANTCGGCCAACCAGCTGATNGAACTNTTCCAGCCTCTTGCCACAGTCACGTTGGTCGAAGAGCCTGGCGTGGANCCTGAGCCTTCAGCNGAAGCNCAGATNCCNCTTGAGGAGCTGAATCTTTCAGTTCGTGCCTACAACTGCCTCAAGCGTGCTCAGGTCAACTCCGTGTCTGATCTGATGGGCTTCAGCTANGAGGATCTGCTGGAAATCAAGAATTTCGGCTCCAAATCCGCCGACGAAGTGATCGAAGCTCTCGAACGCATCGGCATTTCCATTCCACAAAGCCGCACCTCTGCCTAAGCACAGCCCTGCCTGAGCCCTGCACTGGCTGAACGCAGAACCGCCTGAACTGTTTCCCTCGTCTTTACTCCCGCCAAAAACCATGCGTCATCAATGCCGAGTTCCGAAGCTGGGTCGCCCGGCAGATCAGCGCAAAGCCATGCTTCGTGCTCTGACGACACAGCTGATCCGCGAAGGACGTGTCACCACCACGAAGGCAAGAGCCAAGGCTCTTCGCGATGAAACCGAGCGAATGATCACACTTGCGAAGAATGGGAGCCTCGCCTCCCGCCGCCGGGCCCTCGGGTACATCTACGACAAATCCCTCGTCCATGCGTTGTTTGACAAAGTTCCGGATCGCTATGGAGACAGGAAAGGTGGGTACACCCGTATCACACGCACCGTTCCGCGTCGCGGCGACAACGCAGAGATGGCAATCATCGAACTTGTCTGATTGAAGACTCTGATCCGCGCTGTCCCTGATGCTTGAGCCTCGAACCCTCGCCCATTTCAGCTGAATCGCCTGCACTTCACAGGATTGGACTCAGTTTGCAGTACGAGGGTTCCGGCTTCTGCGGCTGGCAGCGACAGCGCAACGGTCGCAGTGTTCAGGCGGAACTGGAGAAGGCGATCGCCGCCCTTGATCCCCATCGACCGGTCCGAGCTGTAGCAGCAGGACGAACAGATGCCGGGGTGCATGCTGCAGGCCAGGTCGTTCATTTTGATTGCAGCGGCCCTATCCCCGCCAGCAAATGGGCTCCGGCTCTCAATGGTCGTCTGCCGGCGACGATCCGGGTCAGGGAATCTGTGTTTCGTCCTCACGACTGGCACGCCTGTCACTCGGCGATCTACCGGCGTTACCGCTACTTCATCTACAACGGTCGACGGCCCAACCTTTTTCTGAATCCCTGGAGCTGGCATCGCTATCACCAGTATCTGGATGATGGGCGAATGCTGAATGCTCTCAAGGGACTTTTGGGGACCCACGATTTCGCCGCCTTCATGCGTGCGGGAAGTCGCCGTGCCCACTCCCGCACAACCGTTCAGGACGTGATGCTGATTCGTCAGGGTGACTTGATCAGGGTGGAAATTCAGGCCAGCGGATTTCTCTACGGAATGGTGAGGCTTCTCATGGCGCAGCTCGTGGCTGTCGGAGAACATCGTCTCAGCATTGATGCTTTCGAGCAGCGCTGGCGCGAACGCCGCAGAGATGAGGTGAGGGAAGCAGCGCCTCCCCGCGGCCTGTGCCTGCTGCGTGCCGGATATCACGAACCGGTCTTCACGAAAGCCGGCTGGTACGATAGTCAACCGTTATTTCTTCTCGCCGAGGGTGATCCACCACCGGATTCACCTTTTCTGGCAGAGAGTGGCGGAACCGAGCCTTGATGGCTGCCCACCCCACTGGAGTGGGGATGTCGAAGGGTAAGCTCGTTCCTTGAGCCCATATCCGGATCCGGTCAAGGATCCACTCTCCATGTCCAGTTCCGCTGATTCAAGCGGGACATCTCAGACCCGGTCTTCCGGCGTGATGAACAAGACCTCTCTCCCTCCTGTTGATTCAATCGAGCGCCACTGGTATGTCGTGGATGCCGAAAATCAGACCCTCGGGCGTCTGGCAACAGAAGTTGCCGCCGTCCTTCGTGGCAAGAACAATCCAAGCTTCACCCCTCATCTCGACACCGGTGATTTCGTCGTTGTCGTGAATGCNGAAAAAGTAAGGGTGAGCGGCAAGAANCCCCAGCAAAAGATTTACCGCCGNCACTCAGGTCGGCCNGGCGGTATGAAAACNGAAACCTTTGAAGCGCTCCAGGAACGCATTCCNGAACGCATCGTNGANAAGGCGATCAAGGGCATGCTTCCNCACAACGCCCTGGGNCGACAGATGTTCCGCAAGCTCAAGGTTTATAAGGGCAGCGAACACCCNCATCACGCNCAGAAACCTCAGCCTCTTCAGCTCAACCCCTCAGCCTCCGCCCAATGAGCAACCAATCCGTCGTTTACTGGGGCACAGGTCGCCGCAAGACCTCCGTCGCCCGCGTACGTCTTGTCCCCGGCAACGGCACCATCACCATCAATGGTCGNCCCGGTGACAACTATCTGAATTTCAATCCGGCCTACATCGCTGCNGTCAAAGCNCCTCTGGAGACCCTCGGTCTTGGNACGGAGTACGACATTCTCGTNAACGTTCATGGAGGAGGTCTGACNGGCCAGTCCGGTGCCATCAAGCAAGGAGCNGCACGGGCACTNTGCGAACTNTCCGCTGANAACCGCAAACCTCTGAAGACCGAAGGCCATCTNAGCCGTGATCCACGNGCNAAGGAACGCCGCAAGTACGGTCTNAAGAAAGCCCGCAAGGCTCCTCAGTTCTCCAAGCGCTGATTTTTAGCAATGCCGAAACCCGACATCCACCCCA
The DNA here is from genome assembly GCA_002684175.1 of Synechococcus sp. CPC35. Classification (GTDB taxonomy): domain Bacteria; phylum Cyanobacteriota; class Cyanobacteriia; order PCC-6307; family Cyanobiaceae; genus Parasynechococcus. Next base: position 1,517 of record NYUU01000061.1, on the reverse strand, counting down.
CCTGGTANCCCGAAGCCAAGGTGATCTGCAACGGCGAAGTGGTGATGACCACTGGCGCCACCCAGCCGGAAATTCACGTTGACGTCTGGAGCGGCAATCATCCCTTCTTCACTGGAACCCAGAAGATCCTCGATACCGAGGGCCGCGTTGACCGCTTCATGAAGAAGTACGGAATGGGAAGCAAGAAAAAGGAAGACGACACCTCCAAGGCCAAAACCGAGGCCACAGCCTGAGGATNAGAGAGGGGCATGGACGCCTCGACCCTNTTTTCCCGNCTGGATGCAGCCACCGCCAGCTTCCGCAGCCTTGAGCGGCAGCTGGCTGATCCCGATGTGGCAGCAGACCCGAAACGNCTTGANGTGATCGCNCGCGAGCGNTCCAGGCTNGAACCNCTCGTGATCGACTTTGAGACCCTGAAGCAGCTNGAGCTTGANCAGGCTGAAGCGCGTCAGTTGCTNAAGGACAGTCGNGGTGANCCNGANATGGAAGGTCTGGCCCAGGAGGAACTCGGTGCTCTTGCTGATCGGCATCTNGCCCTGACCGANCGTCTCACGCTTGCACTNCTGCCATCAGACCCCCGTGATCACCGCAGTGTGATGCTNGAAATTCGCGCCGGTGCAGGCGGTGATGAAGCCTGCTTGTGGGCTGGTGATCTGGCGAGGATGTACAGCCGTTACGGATTGAAGCTTGGCTGGGCGGTTCAACCGGTGAGCGCAACGGAAGCTGATCTGGGCGGATTCCGGGAACTGATCCTCTCCGTGAAGGGAGAGAGTGTTTTCAGTCAGCTCAAGTTCGAGGCGGGCGTGCATCGTGTTCAACGGGTCCCGGCGACGGAATCCCAGGGACGCGTTCACACATCCACTGCCACGGTGGCTGTGATGCCGGAAGCCGATGCGGTTGAAGTGCAGCTGGATCCAAAGGATCTCGAGATCAGCACAGCGCGCTCCGGTGGTGCAGGAGGTCAGAACGTGAACAAGGTTGAAACGGCAGTGGATCTGCTGCACAAGCCCACGGGAATTCGCGTGTTCTGCACCCAGGAACGTTCACAGCTCCAGAATCGTGAACGTGCCCTGGAGATCTTGCGGGCCAAACTGCTCGAACGGGAAGAGGCGGCAGCCGCAGAGCGGGAGAGCAGCAACCGTCGTTCGCAGGTCGGCAGTGGTGATCGCTCGGAAAAAATCCGCACCTACAACTACAAGGACAACCGCACCACGGATCACCGACTCGGTCGCAACTTCTCACTGGAACCTGTGCTTGAAGGCCAGCTGGAGGATGTGATCGGAGCATGCATCGCTGAGGAGCAACGACGAAAGCTCGAGGAACTCAGCAAACAGGACGAGGATTAACCCTCAGGAACCGATGACATATTTGGCCCACTCACTGTGGCGTCCGGAATGAATCTGTCGGCAGGCCTCAAAGCTGAGGCTGCTGAGTGGTCGACGGGGAACCCGCTTCAGAGGCATTCCAGCCTCCTTGGGTGTGCGGTTGCCTTTGCGAACATTGCAGCGGAGGCAGGC
>NYUU01000060.1 GCA_002684175.1 Synechococcus sp. CPC35 | reverse complement strand
GAGCGAGATCGCGGTGACTCTTGCTGTGGAACCAAGTCTGCAGATCAAGCAGCGTTCGCTCCCCGATCCGGCCCCTTCAGGGCCGATCCACAGTCCAGAGGATTTCCGCCGGCGGCATCCTGATGGACGGATGGGGTCCCATCCGTCCCTGGCGACAGCAGACCATGGACGCTCTCTGCTGGAGACAGCGGCGGCGGCGCTGAGCGAGGATCTGCAGAGATTTCTCAGCGAAGCATGAGCCGAATCTCCGCGGACGATGTGCGCAAGGTGGCCAGCCTGGCCCGGCTTGACCTGCCGGACGATGCGATCAGCACCTACACCGGACAGCTGGAATCGATCATCGAATACGTCGGACAACTCGAGGACATTGATACGGACGGCGTACCTGAGACCACCCGCGCCGTGGAGGTCACCAATGTGACCCGGGAGGATGGAGTCAAGCAGACAGAAGTGCGGGAACAGATCCTCAATCAGGCACCCCAGCGCGAGGGAGATTTCTACCGGGTTCCCAAAATTTTGTCGTGATTATCTTCTCTCTTTGAAGATTTAAACCTGGGCGCTTTGTAATCAGAGAAATCCTTGTCTGAATTCAGGAATAGATTGCTGAGGGTGATTAAGCCAATGAGCAAATGTTCAGCGCGATCTTGATCGGAAGCGCGTTTGTTCCGTTTTGATGGCAATACTGTCGACGAACAGGAGCCAGCGCCGCTGCAGACTGCGGGCAGGCATGAAGCGAGCCACCCTGCGCAATCTGCCGCGGCGACGCTTGTGGCTTCTCACCCCGACAAGGATGTCGTAGAGGAAATTGAATCCATCCTTTCGGGTTTCGAAAATACCCAGACGTTGCGGTGCCCCTTTGGAATCAAGCAACTGTTTGGTTGATTCATAGGCCGGTTTGTACTCAAACCATGGAATCGAAGGCCACAGATGATGCACGAGGTGATAGTTCTGCCCCATGATCAGCCAATTCATCAATTTGCCGGGATAGATCCGAGAGCTGGTCCAGCGATTTCTAGATGTGAATGGACGATGCGGCAGATAATCAAAAAACAGGCCAAGGGTCACTCCCACCATCAGTGCCGGTGCGAACCAGCAGTTGAAAATGAAAGGCAGAAAATCAAAGTGAATGGCTGCAAGCACAATCGTCAGGAAGATGCCGCGTTCAAAACCCCACTGAAACAGTTCCCAGCGTCTCCAGAGACGCTTCTGGAAGAAGAAGAATTCGTGATAGAAAAATCGTGGGGCGATCAGCCACAGCGGTCCGAAGGTGCTCACGATGTGATCCGGGTCGTTCACCGGGTCATTCACATGGGCGTGATGCTCAAGATGAACCCTCGTGAACACTGGAAAACTGAATCCCAGCAACAGTGCTGAGCCGTGTCCCATCAGCTGATTGATCCAGCGGTTGGGATGGGCGGAGTTGTGACAGGCATCGTGGATGACCGTGCCCTCGAGGTGCAGAGCCAGAAAACCTGTTCCGAGCAGCAGCGGCAGGGGCCAGCCACCGCTGAACCATCCCCAGACGGTGATGCCTGCCAGCAGGTAACCACCGATGAACAGCAGCACCGTTGGATTCCAGGCAGATGGAGGATCCACGTATTCACGGGGAACCGTCCGGCGAGTCGATCCGACCGGACGAGGCTGCTCTTGGGTTGCAGTGCTCTGGGACATCCGGTTGGTAGGCGTCGCGACTGAAACGGTTCGCTCCCAAGTTAGAGAAAGAATGCCCACCGGGGGACTTGAACCCCCACAACCGAAGTCACTGGTACCTAAAACCAGCGCGTCTACCAATTCCGCCAGGTGGGCAGGCCCCGATTTTAAGGACGCCTTCAGAATGAGGGGAGCGATGGGGCGATCAGCATGCTTTCCACCATCAGCGGCGACATCTGCCTGCTGTTCGGCCTTGCACTGTTGTTGCTGCCACTGCTGGCGGTGGAGCTCAGCCGACCCAGAGACGGCGCCTGGGGCGCACTGGTGCTGCTGCTCGGCCTGGTGCTTGTCACCAGCAGTGACCGGATGCGAGGAGCGCCGATGCTCGCTGTGCTGTGCGGCAGTCTGCTGGTCGCCCGTCTCAGTGCCGAGGTCGGGCAGGGGCGCTGGCGTGCCCTGAGCGATGCCGAACGTCAGCGGCTCAGTTCGTCCGAGCACTGGTTCAACAATCTGAAGCAACTGAAAACCACTGCAACAAGTCTGCGAGAAGGTCTTGGCGAAGGTCTCGGTGGCATGGCGAAGCAGCTCAAGCCAGCAGGCCGATCCGGCGTGTCAGGCAAGAAATGGGTTCGTCCTGAAGATCCCGCCACGCCCGATGCCCCGCTCGAAGCAAAAGCCGAAGCTGAGGTTGAATCACCGGTCGAATCACCGGTTGAGTCCCCAGTTGCATCACAAGCTGAATCCCTGGTCGAAGCCGATCCAAAACCGGATTCCGGTCCCGTATCAGAGGCCCGCGAAGTCGAGGACTGATAATTTCCACACAGGTCCGGGTATCCCGTGAGCAAGGAGAAGCGAGACGCCGCCGCCGAGGGACGTCCCTCCTACAAGGAAACGCTCAACCTGCTGCAGACAGGCTTCGGGATGCGAGCCAATGCGGTGGTGAGGGAACCGGAACTGCAAGCGTTCTGGGCGGAGCAGGGCATCGACCTGGCCATGGGTGACGGGAATGACGGGCCGGTGTTCACGCTGCATGACGGCCCTCCCTACGCCAACGGTGCTCTGCACATGGGCCACGCCCTGAACAAGGTGCTCAAGGATGTGATCAACAAATATCAGGTTCTGCGCGGGCGTCGCGTGCGCTTCGTGCCCGGCTGGGACTGCCATGGCCTCCCGATTGAACTGAAGGTGCTGCAGTCGATGGATCAGGAGCAGCGCCGGGGGCTGACACCGATCAAGCTGCGCAAGAAGGCCGCCGCCTATGCCCGCAAACAGGTGGACGGCCAGATGAAGGGCTTCCAGCGCTGGGGCATCTGGGCCGACTGGGACCATCCCTATCTCACCCTGCAGAAGGAGTACGAAGCCGCCCAGATCCGGGTCTTCGGCGAGATGGTGCTCAAGGGGCACATCTATCGGGGGCTGAAGCCGGTGCACTGGAGTCCCAGTTCGCGCACGGCCCTTGCGGAGGCCGAACTGGAGTATCCCGACGGCCACACCAGCCCCAGTGTCTATGTCGCGTTTCCAGCGATGGAGCTGCCGTCCCGACTGCGGGACGCTCTGGACGCCGAGGGAATCAGCCTGCCGACGGATGCAGCCGCTCTCGGAGAGGCCCTTCAGGTGGCGATCTGGACCACGACCCCCTGGACCCTTCCCGCCAATCTGGCGGTGTCCGTGAATGAACGGCTTGATTACGCCCTCGCCGACGATGGAAACGGCCGGCTGCTGCTGGTGGCCGCTGATCTGATTGACGCCCTTACCTCAGCACTGGAGCTGCCTCTCCAACGCAGAATCACGGTGAAGGGCGCCCTGCTCGAGGGGCTGATCTACAGACACCCCCTGCTGGATCGCACCGCTCCGGTGGTGATCGGTGGTGAGTACATCACGACGGAATCCGGCACCGGCCTGGTGCATACCGCTCCCGGCCACGGCGTTGACGATTTTCACACCGGCCAAAAGCACGGTCTGGCCGTGCTCTGCCCTGTGGATGAGGCCGGCACGCTCACCGAGGAGGCGGGCCCCTTCGCCGGCCTGAATGTGCTGAAGGACGCCAACCCGGTGATCATCGAAGCTCTGGAAAGCGCCGGAGCCCTGTTGAAACAGGAGGCTTACAGCCACCGCTATCCCTATGACTGGCGGACGAAGAAACCGACGATCTTCCGTGCCACCGAGCAGTGGTTTGCCTCCGTGGACGGTTTTCGCCAACAGGCCCTTGAGGCGATTGATCAGGTGGAGTGGACACCGGCCTCCGGTCGTACCCGGATCGAAGCGATGGTCAAGGAGCGGGGCGACTGGTGCATCTCGCGCCAGCGCACCTGGGGTGTGCCAATCCCCGTCTTTTACAACCGCAGCAACGGCGAGGTGCTTCTCAATGCCGGCACCCTGGCCCACATCGAAGCGCTGATCAGTGAGCACGGCGCCGATGTCTGGTGGGAGAAGGACGAGGCCGAACTGCTGCCGGCGGCCCTCGCCGACCAGGCGGACCAGTGGCGCAAGGGCACCGACACGATGGATGTGTGGTTTGACTCGGGCTCCAGCTGGGCCGCTGTGGCCAGCCAGCGGGAATCCCTCAGCTACCCCGCCGACCTTTACCTCGAGGGATCAGATCAGCATCGAGGCTGGTTCCAGAGCTCCCTGCTCACCTCAGTGGCCGTCAATGGCCACGCGCCCTACAGACGGGTGCTCACCCATGGGTTCGCTCTGGATGAGAAGGGCCGCAAGATGAGCAAATCCCTGGGCAACGTTGTTGACCCGATGATGATCATCGAGGGCGGCAGCAATCTGAAGCAGCAGCCCGCCTACGGCGCTGATGTGCTGCGTCTCTGGGTGAGCTCGGTCGACTACTCCGCCGATGTTCCGATCGGTGCCGGCATCTTGCGCCAACTGGCGGATGTTTACAGAAAGGTTCGCAACACCAGCCGCTATCTGCTGGGCAATCTTCATGACTTCAACCCGTCCAGCGATGCCGTGCCCGTGGCTGACCTGCCGCTGCTGGATCGCTGGATGCTGCAACGCACCGCGGAGGTGATGGATGAGATCAGCGCCGCCTTTGAGAGCTATGAATTCTTTCGTTTCTTCCAGTTGCTGCAGAACTTCTGCGTCACCGATCTCTCGAACTTCTATCTCGACATCGCCAAGGACAGGCTCTATGTGAGCGCAGCGTCGGATCGCCGTCGCCGCAGCTGCCAGACGGTGATGGCTCTGATCATCGAGCGTCTGGCTGGACTGATCGCTCCGGTGCTCTGCCACATGGCCGAGGACATCTGGCAGAACCTTCCCTACCCCGTGGATCAGAACTCGGTCTTTCGTCGTGGCTGGCCAACCGTGCCGGACAGCTGGCGCGACGACCGTCTCTCGACACCGGTGCAACAGCTGCGTGCGCTCAGAGCCTCCGTCAACAAGGTCCTGGAGGACTGCCGCAGCCGCCAGGAGCTGGGCGCTTCCCTGGAGGGAGCCGTCCGTATCGAGGCCCGCGACCCGGACCTGCAGTCAGCGCTCCGCTGGCTGAACGACAACGGTGAGCCCGAGGTGGATGGACTGCGGGACTGGCTTCTGGTCTCCCAGCTGCAGCTGGGAGGGGAGCCCTGGGCGGAGCTGCTGGCGAGCCAGGAGGATGAGGCAGCCACGATCGAGGTGTCCCTGGCAAGGGGAATGAAATGCGAGCGCTGCTGGCACTACGAGGGAGATATCGGTCAGCACACTGATCACCCGAAGCTCTGCGGCCGCTGCGTCGATGTGCTGAACCGCTGCTCTTACCAGAAGTCCTGAGCCAGCAGATCAGCTGGCGACTTCGGCCCGGCNAGCACGAACTCATCGCCTGGCCTGAGAGGACCNTTCAGCAGTTCCGCCTGCTCAAGGCTGGTGCCCTCAGGAAGCACGGACAGNTCCGGATCAAAGGCNGTGGGATGGCTGGTGCTGCTGCTGAAACCCCTGTAGATGAGNAGTTCAAAGGGATCATCGGNAACGAAACCCCGCAGCCGGATNACCCGCTCGGGGTTCAGCCGACTGCGTTCCTCAAGNTCACGGATCAGTTCGGANTCNTCCATCAGAACTCCCCTGCCACACGACCGTTACGGGGAAGCCTCACCAGCAGCCACTGCAGAAGTCCGGCGAGATAGGCCACGAGCGCCACATAGCCCGCGAAGGCGGCAACGGCTTCCGACCACTGGCCGCCAAAAACGAAATCAAACAGCGATTCCGTCACGGTGTGGAAGCCCTGGGGAGCCTCAAGCCAGGGAAGGCACTCCGCCGATTGCAGCTGCTGCACGCAGCCGAGAGCGGTGGATGTCATCACCACACTGAGCAGGCCGAAACCGCTCAGGGACCAGCGCCAGATCCGCACGGTGAGCGCCAGCGGACGCCAGTAGGGCTGATCGGCCAGCTCCTCGTTCAGATCCACCCAGAACCACACACTCACCACCATCAGCAGCGGAGCGGCCACCGCCGTCAGGTAACCCAGGGGGCGCTGGTCGGTGAGAAGCAGCAGGCTGATCGCCATCAGGCTTGCCACTTTCCAGTAAAGACCCATCAGGCGAAGCACCATGGCGTCCTTGCGCCAGGCGGACCAGATCAGCAGCACCAGCGGTAAGCCCACGGCGAATGTTGCAGCCACTCGATAGGTCAGCCATACCAGTGCGCGGTAGCTCAGCTCGTTCACTCGGCATGATCGGAATCCGGCCATTATTGACGCCCCACTGAGGACCACAGCATTGATAAGGTCCGGTTTATGGCTCCGTTCTCTCCGCTGAACTGGTTCAGAACCTCAGCCTCGCCGCCGTGCCGGGTCGCTCTTTCTTCCAAGCCCTCGCTGGATGAGGCCGTTCGCGATGTGGTCGCTCAGCTGGGCCGCCGGCCGGAGGCCCAGCTGGCTCTGGTTTTTGCCTCCACGGGCTTCGCCAGTGATCTGCCCCGCCTGATGCCGATGCTGCGCAGCCAGCTGAGGGCACAGCACTGGATCGGCTGCGCCGGTGGTGGAGTGATCGGCACCCGTGCTGACGGCAGCGCCTCGGAACTGGAGCAGTGCCCCGGCCTGAGCGTCACACTGCTGTCGCTGCCTGGCGCTGAGATCGCCACCAGCTGCGTCAGCACCGANCATCTGCCCGATCTNGATGGTGACGCCAGGAACTGGCAGGAGTGGGTCGGNATCGACACGCAACAGTGCCGCAGNCAGGTCATCCTGATCGANCCCACCAGCNGCNACATCAATGATCTGNTCAGTGGCCTNGACTACGCCTATCCGCAGGCCGCAAAGNTCGGCGGCATNGCGGCACCGCACAATGCNCCCCACGGATCACTGTTNATTGATGANCGNGTGGTGAGCGGNGCGGTGATCTGCTCGATNGGCGGNGACTGGTTCCTGGAGACGGCGGTTGCCCAGGGCTGCCGACCGATCGGCCCGGTGTTNTCGATTGAACAGGTGCAGCGCAACGTGCTGCTNGAGCTCAGCGATGGAGANNCCAAAGCCAGCCCGGTTGCCTGCCTGCAGAAGATTCTGGCGAACCTCAGTGACACCGATCGTGAGCTGGTGCGNCACTCTCTGTTCCTGGGAATTGAACGACGGANCCTCCAGATCAGGCAGCTCAGGGATGAAACGGTTGANCGGGCCTTCCTCNTCAGGAATCTGATCGGTGTGGATCCCAGCAANGGNGCTGTGGCTGTNGCGGACCAGGTGAGAGCNGGCCAGAACGTGCAGTTCCAGCTCAGAGAGGCNGAAGCCTCCCGCCAGGACGCCCTTCAACTGCTCAAGNNAGTGATGTCAGCNCCNACANCTCCNGTTCAGTTCGGGTTGTTGATGGCNTGNCTCGGTCGTGGCCGCGGCCTGTTCGAATCNGCGGACGGCGACATCAGTCTGGCCCGAAGCCTGAGCCCCGNTCTGCCGGTTGCCGGAGCGTTCTGCAANGGAGAAATCGGTCCGGTGGCGGGCACCACCCATCTGCANGGTTANGCCGCATCGTGGGGACTGCTCCGTCACGACCCGATNGATNCTCAGCAAAAGCTTCCTCGTTGATCCTTGCGCCAGCACGTCAACCCCCTCAGCCGCTTCTTCCAGCTGCCGCTNCAGCTNCCTGCTCCGGAGGCNTTGTTCNGCAAGCCTGATCAACCGATTCATCTGGACATCGGCTGTGCCAGGGGGCGCTGCATCCTNGGACTGGCGGAGCTGAATCAGGATTGGAACCATCTGGGGGTTGAGATCCGGCGTCCGTTGGCGATCTCGGCGGACCGGGACNCCNTCGCNTCCGGGCAAGGCAACGTTCGCGTGCTCTTCTGCAATGCCAACATCAGCCTTGAGGACTGGATGAAGGGGTTGCCNGNCGACCGGTTGCGGCGGATNTCGATTCAGTTCCCGGACCCNTGGTTCAAACGACGCCACAGAAAGCGACGGGTGCTGCAACCGGCTCTTTTGCTGGCGATCGCGGATGCACTGCAACCCGGTCGAACCCTCTTCCTNCAGAGCGATGTNAAGGAGGTGATCGAACCGATGGTNGAGCTGACGGAACTGAGNGGCTGCTTTGATCGCCCCGTCGANGACNCACGNCCCTGGCGCANCACCAATCCGTTGCCGGTGCCGACGGAACGGGAGCAGTATGTGCAGGCGNAGCANCTGCCNGTNTTCAGGGTGCTGTATCGACGCAACCATCGGNAAAGNCCGCTCCTCGAGGAGCTNGAAAGCCGATGTGACCAGATTGATAATCCCTCAGATCCTGAGCCCNCNGGACCCTGACCTATGGCTCCAGCAGTTCAGCACCACGTCCCGGGACAGGTCCCTCTGATCCAGCGCTGGCAGGGATGTCTGCAACCGCAGCCAGTGGTGATGAGGCGCCTGGAATGGCTGGCAGCGATCCTGCTGATGGTGCTGCTCAGTGGATTGCCGTTCCTGTCCCGCTCGGGGATGGCGCTTGTGATGGTGGCCTGCGGACTGATCTGGCTGCTCTGGAGTCTCTGCACGCCTCCCGTGCGCATCGAAACCCCCAGTTCCTGGCTGCTGGTGATTGTGGGCATCGCCATCCTTGCCACCGGTTTCTCGCCGGTGCCCATAGCCGCCGTCAAGGGGCTGCTGAAACTTCTCAGCTACCTGGGTGTCTATGCCCTGGTTCTGAAGCTGCTGCGTCAGCAACCGGCCTGGTGGGACCGGCTGGTGGCNGGCNTGCTGGGNGGCGGTCTGCTNAGCAGCGTCCTGGCCNTGCGACAGCTGTATGCATCAACCGAGGATCTGGCGACCTGGGCGGATCCGAACTCGATCAGCGCTGGGACCATCCGCATCTACGGACCGCTCGGCAATCCCAATCTGCTGGCGGGATACCTGCTTCCCCTGCTGCCTCTGGCAACGGTGGCCCTGGTTCGCTGGAGCGGAGTCGGAAGCCGGTTGTTCGCCGCCATCACCCTCGTTTTGGCATCGACGGCCACGACCCTCACCTACAGCCGTGGAGGCTGGCTGGGAATGGTGGCTGCTCTGGCCGTGCTGTTGTTGCTGTTGCTGCTGCGCAGCACCCGGCGATGGCCCCTGTTCTGGCGACGACTCCTGCCTCTAGCGGTGTTGCTGGCCGGGGCGATGTTGCTGGCGGTGGCAGCCGTGAAGCTGGAACCGATCCGCACACGGATCACCAGCCTGCTGGCTGGTCGCGGCGACAGTTCCAACAACTTCCGCATCAACGTCTGGCTGGCGGCGATCGAGATGGTTCAGGACAGGCCATGGCTCGGTATCGGCCCTGGAAACAATGCCTTCAACAGCATTTATCCCCTCTACCAACAACCCAAATTCAACGCCCTTAGCGCCTATTCCGTCCCTCTGGAAATCCTGGTTGAAACAGGTTTTCCCGGCCTGATTGCCAGCCTGGGATTGCTGNNCAGTTCCATGGGCANGGGCCTGGANTCCCTGTCATCNGATGCACCGATGGCCCTCGCCNGCCTNGGCTGTCTGGCNGCNATGGCCGGTCTGCTGGTTCAGGGCATCACCGANACGATTTTCTTNCGCCCGGAAGTGCAGCTGATCGGCTGGTTNTGCCTGGCCACCCTGGCAAGCCGGANCGGNGACCGATGATGCTGCTGGCGGGGTTCGACGGNGGACAGACCAGCANCCGCTGCCGTCTCAGCCAGTGGGNCGNNGGCCGCTGGCNGCTGCGTGGGGAGGGCCGTGGACCGGGTGTCACACACCTGGAGGCGCCCGACGGNGAGCAGCGCTTTCGGGCTGCGATCAGGATCAGCTNTGCCGAGGCCGGNCGGGANCTGGGCGATGTNCANNTCGCTGCNGCGGTGATCGGTGCGAGCGGTATCGAGCAGGGNACCCCTGTTCAGCAGCGCGCTTCNGNTCTGCTGAGTGAGGAACTGANGTTGGATGGGGCANNGTNGTTTCGCCACCGGCGATGAGCGCACCGCCCTCCGCGGNGCCTTTCCGGAGGGAGCCGGCATCGTGCTGATCAGCGGCACCGGCATGATCTGCCTGGGACGCAATGNGCAGGGCNNCGANCACCGCTGNGGNGGCTGGGGCTGGCTGCTGGATGGAGGGGGNTCAGCCTTTGACCTCGGCCATCAAGGCCTGCAGCTGTGTCTGAGGATGGCCGACGGTCGACTGCCGGAACACCCNCTGCGCCAGGAGATCTGGCGTTCGATGGGCTGTGACAGCAGTGCTGCGGTGAAAGCCCGTGCNGTGCAACCCGATTTCGGTGCCGCCGGCTTCGCCNCCCTGGCNCCACTNCTNGTNGCTGCAGCCGAGCAGGGGCTGGAGGAAGCCGAGGNCATTGTTCGTCGTTCGGCCGAAACCCTNAGTGCGAGCGCTGAAACCGTCGCATCACGACTGCATCTCACCTCACCACGACTGGTGACCCGGGGAGGGGCTCTCGATCCTCGCAATCATTTCAGCGACGCCGTCAAAGCGGCGATCGACAGACGTCTGCCTCAAGTCCGCTGGACTGCTGCCGATGGAGACGCCTGCCAGGGTGCTTTGGTGATGGCAAAGGAACTCGCGTTCAGGCTGCGTTGAGGTGCTGATCCGCCACNGAAGCCAGATGTTCNGTCCAGTGATNCACNGANTCGGCGTCCGCAGCCTCGACCATCACNCNCAGNACGGGCTCNGTGCCNCTGGCGCGCACAAGCACCCGGCCGCTGTCCCCCATGGTGGTCTCCGCCGTGCGGATCGCTTCGCTGAGCGGTTCACATCCTGACCAGCCCTTGCGACGGCTCCTGTCNGGNACGATCACNTTGACCAGTTTCTGGGGATAGGCCGTGAAACTGCGATCCAGCCAGTCGNTCAAGGCGATGCCCTGGTCATGGCAGAGCGTGGCCAGCTGAAGAGCGGTGAGCACTCCATCACCACANAGGCCATGGGAGGCCGCGAGGATGTGACCGGACTGNTCGCCNCCNAGGGCTGCACCGCTGGCCACCATCGCCGCGTGGACATGCTGATCGCCGACNGCCGTCCGCTCCAGCCGNCCNCCNCGCTNNTGCCAGGCGCGCTCGAAACCGAGATTGGACATCACAGTGGACACCAGTCGCTGATCCGGCAGCTGNCGCTGCTCCTGNAGCACCGACCCCCAGAGAAAGAGAACATGGTCGCCATCGACGACCCGGCCGCGNCCATCCACCGCCAGCATCCTGTCGGCATCGCCATCGAAAGCAAAGCCCATGGCAGCNCCACGTTCAATCACGGCCCTGCGCAANGGCTCCAGCTGAGTGGATCCNCAGGNCACATTGATCCGTGATCCATCNGGCTCACCATGNAGNACGGTGAGATCCGCTCCCAGAGCATGGAATGTNTCTGCGCCGCANGCGGTGGCGGAACCCCAGCAGAGATCGAGCACGATNGGAACACCATCCAGNCGCANCNTGCCCACAGAGCCNACNAGAGCCTGCCTGTAGGNATCCAGCAGGTCNGTGCTGGCNCGNGAGNTTCCGTAGGNCCTGATGGCATCAGCACCATCNAANTCCAGTNCTCCCCGCAGGCCGGCTTCAATGCGGCTCTGACGTTCAGCGCTGAGCTTNGCCCCGTTCGCNCCGAAGGCCTTGATGCCGTTGTCTTCAGGGGGGTTATGACTNGCCGAAACCATNACNCCACCAGCGGCNCCGTGTTCACGGATCAGCAGAGGGACTGCAGGTGTCGGACAGAGACCCAGCNGCCAGACATCACGACCNGATGCGGTGAGTCCAGCCGTCAGGGCNGAAACCANCATGCTGCCGCTGCTGCGGGAGTCCATGCCGATCAGGACGGGACCTTCCGCTTNGAGAACCCGTCCAAGCCAGTANCCCACCTGAAGGCAGAGAGCCGGTGTCAGNTCGACTCCNGCAAGACCACGGATCCCATCGGTNCCGAAGCNTGGTGCAGCTTCACCGAGGGAGGGTCCGATCGGAGTCGATGCCGCTTGAACCATGGGTCTCATTCGTGGACTGCAGGTTACGNACANCAANTGAACCTGCAGCNGCNGGGGGTGCCAGGTGAGGCTCCGCCCTCAGNTCCAGCGGCGCGGGAANCGCAGCAAAGCGATCAACTCGATNCCCACCCATGCGAACAGCAGNGCGACAACCCAGCCCGGCAGCAGCTGNAAGGGCCACAACCAGCGCAATCCCCAGACGAGCATGGCCAGCACAACAGCCAGCAGCGTGCGCTGGCGCTGCCATCGTCCGGGCCTTGANGAGGACATCGCCGTTCCGAACGGAGGCAACAGAATGACAGGACTTCCAGGGACCACGTGCAGGCAGGCCCNCGCATCGGAACCATCCTGCTGCTGGGCACAGGGATCCTGAGNGGCCTGCTCGCCTGGGGAGGGCAGCGGTTNCTGCTGCNGAGCGAACCGCTGACTCCCGATTGGCCATCCTCCAGGCTCTGGCGCACCTANCGCTGGTCCATNGATCCGCAGCGTCGGCGCGAAGCCGCACTGCTGATGGATTCCGGCAATGCATCGCCGGATCTGCTCCGNGGNCAGGGCTGGGGGCGTGATCCCCTGGCAGCCGTCGTGCTCGAGAGGTCNGCTGAAGCTGCCGATNNGGATGCGGCCATCGCGATCTGGCGACAGCTTCTGANGCGTTTNCCCGGATCGGTCTCATCAGCNTCCGCCAGGTTGGTGCTCGGNGATCAGTNCCCCGANCTTCANCAACAGCTGCTCGACCAGCATCCAGGNCATCCNGCGGCCCTGAAGCTGGCGGCAGCNATGGAACCGTCCCTGGCNCAGGGACATCGGGGNGCCCTGCACCTTGCANGCTGGGGACCNCGCTCTGCCGGAGCNTTCAAGAGCCTGCTGCGGGCCTGCGAGGACNCTGGCGCCAGCAGGCCAGACCCCCTGCAGCGNCAGCAGCTGGCGAGGGGNCTNGCCCTGTTGGGTGACGNCGATTCAGCGCAGCNGTGCCTGCAGGGNGCTGCGATGGAGCCNGACACACAACTCGCCATCGGACGTTCCCTGAGCAGNNCTGGTCGNGANGAGGAGGGGACGGAACTGCTTGTTNCCCTNGCCCGGCAACATCCNNANCACCCNGCCAGCGCTGTTGCNGCCCGGCTGCTGAGTGAACCNCTTCGNCCTGACCCTGCGGTGCTGGATGCTNTGCCGGANGTCCTGCAAAGGANTTCAGCNNCNGTGGCCGCGGCCCGTGTGCGTCTCGCGGANGGAANGGGNGCNTTGGAGGTGATGAACCGCTGGCCAGANGATCCCGATATCTGGCAGCTGCAGTGGGACCTGGCACGAAACGCCCTGTTGAAGCGGCGTTGGAGCAGAGTTCAGGCTCTGCTGGAACGGGACCCTGGGCTGAAACCTCTGCCGGGTCCACTGGAGGCGCGCCGACTGTTCTGGCTTGGCCTGAGCCTCGAGAAGCAGGGTGATGTGAAGGCCGCAGAACGTGTCTGGCGTCGGCTGATCGCCACCGCCCCACCTGGCTACTACAGCTGGCGTGCCAAGGATCGACTGAAGGAAGCCCCGCCGCTGAATCTGCGACAGCTGAGTGAGAGTCAGGACTCAAGGCCCTGGACTGCCCTGAACAGTGCCAACCCTCTGGTCAACACACTCTGGAGACTTGGCCTGAAAGAACAGGCATGGGAAGCCTGGCGTTCCCAGCAGGATCCCCGAAAGCCCCCTTCCAGGCAAGAACAACTCGTGGAGGGACGTCTCCGTCTCGCCATCGGCGACAGCTGGACTGGTCTGGATCATCTGTGGCGACTGAGCCTGCGCTGGCGGTCTCCCAACTGCATTCAGAAGCGGGAGCTGCTGCGCAGCCAGAAGCCCTTGCTGTTCATTGATGCCATGGCTGCAGCGGCCAACTCCCATCAGGTGCGGCTGGAACTGCTGCAGGCCATCAGCAAGCAGGAATCCCGCTTTGCGCCTGGAGTCACCTCTCCTGCTGGTGCCATTGGTCTGATGCAGCTCATGCCGGCCACAGCGGCGGAAATGGCCGCAGAACCCCTGACGGAAGAGATGCTGAAGGAGCCGGAACGGAACATCGGGCTCGGTGCCGCCTATCTCGATCAGCTGATCGACCTCTGGAACGGTGATCCCTTCCGCAGCATCGCCAGTTACAACGCAGGACCGGGGGCTGTCGCCTCCTGGCCCGAGCCTCCAGCTAATGAAGATCCGGCGCTCTGGGTGGAACGGATTCCGTATCCGGAAACCCGCTACTACACCAAAAAAGTGATCGACAACCTGTTTGGTTATTCAGGCGCTGACCAGAACCCTTGCGAACCAGCCGGCAGTGGGATTCGGCAGGAGATGGCCCACCCCGATTCCGGCGAACACCACAAACGTCAGTAAATACATCGATGGGAGGGGAGGTGGAAGCGCCCCTGCCCGCGTCAGGTCGAGACGCGCCAGCAGCACCGCAGAGGCAAGGATCAGAACATCGCTGAGCAGGCTGAGTCTCAGCAGATAAATTCCTGCAGTGATCACGAAAAGCAGCGTCACCACAAGCGTCATCACCCGGCTGGAGGCCATCAACAGAGACACCTGCCGCATCAGCAATTCAGGCATGGTGCAGACGAGCACCACCACCAGAACCTGAAGCAGCTCAAGGGTCCAGAACAGCTCTGGACCGACACCACGGTGCTGAGTGAACCGTGGCTGAAGCACCGTCCAGTGGTTGCCGAGCACCACTGCGACCAGAAACAGAACGGAGAGCAGAGGTGCCCGCACCGGCAGGCTGAGCAGGCGCAGAAATCCCATGGGGATCAAACTAGCCGCAGGGCTTGAACAGAGCTGTCAAAGTGCGCTCAACGGCGCATGGATTGATGAGCGGAAGCCCGCAACCCACAACTCTGAAGCCAGTGCAACGGGTGGTCCTTCTGCTGATCGCCGTCGGACTCGCTGTGGGCCTGCTGCTGCTTCGCGGCGGCATTCAGAGTGAATCTCCTCTGGAGCAACTGGCGAAGCAATCTCCTGATCCTGAAGTTGCACTGGCCAACGGTCGGCCGACGATTCTCGAGTTCTATGCCGACTGGTGCCAGGTCTGCCGGGAGATGGCGCCGGCCATGCTGGATCTGGAACGATCCACTGAAAACCGCTTGAACGTCGTGCTTGTCAATGTCGACAATCCCCGCTGGACGGACCTTGTCGACCGCTACGACGTCAACGGCATTCCCCAGCTGAATCTTTTTGGAGCCGATGGGGAGCCAAGGGGGCGATCGATCGGACTGCGACAACCCGATGAACTTCAGGCCATCAGCCAGGCTCTGATCAAGAATCAGCCTTTGCCGACGCTCCGAGGTATCGGCACAGTCAGCAATCTTCCGGATGAAACCTTGAACGGCAGATCCCTCGCCAGTGCTTCGCCTCGCAGTCATGGCTGAACGACCGGGCCATGATCACTCCACGACACCCTGACAACACAGCCAATGAATCGCTTCCGTGTCGACCTGATTGCCGCCACCCCCAACCCGCAGCAATGCGTCTATGCGGCCATGCATCAGGACTACAGCGAGGATTTCGTCGCCGGGGACCGGGACAACTGGCCGGATGAGCAGCGCGCGGGTGAGATCTGCATCAAACGCCTTGTGGCCGGGGATCGTGGGCACTTCGGCCCCTTTGAACATGCCCAGATCATGCTGGGCGTGGGTTGGTTTCCCCATTCCGTGATGCAGCAGGCCAGGACCCACAGGGTTGGTGTCAGCTTCGATGTGCAGTCCATGCGATACACCGGTGAACGCATCTGCCGCGCTGCCGACGGAGAACTTGAGCTGGAAGAGGTGTTTTATCTGCGGCCGATTGGGGAATACAGGGGACGTGTCGGCAACAAGTACGCCTACACAGAAGAACAGCGCAAGATCGATCTGGAGCTTTGTCAGCAATCAGCTGAGCGTTATCGCGATCTGCTGCGCTCAGGATTCTCCGAAGAACATGCCCGTGGGATTCTTCCCTTCGATTACCGCCAGCACTTCATTGCAAGCTTCAGTTTGCGGGCGTTTCTCCATTTCATGGACCTTCGAGCCAAGCTTGATGCCCAGCTCGAGATCCGTCAGCTCTGCGATCTGATGTGGCCTCACATGGTGACCTGGGCGCCGGAATTTGCAGCCTGGTATGAAAAGAATCGACTCCACAAAGCTCGGCTTGCTCCCTGAGCGGTCAGACGATCTCAAAGGATGCTTCACCCAGGTCTGGCGTTGAATTCATTAACGCGAACATGCCACCCTTGCCAAAACCGGCTTTGGAGCCGTTGGCATCAAAATACAGTCCTCCTTTCTGCTTATTGTAAATAATATTGGAAGCACGTTCTTTCTCTTTGCCGAGCTGTTTCTTGTTCTTGATGCTCGCGAAATTCAACTCATCCAAACCGCTGAATTTAAAGCCTGAAAGATCGATCGAGTCTCTTTTTGGGTCGAAATTTGTAATAACGTCAGCTTTCTTCTTTCCATAGCCTTCATCCCTGAAGAAGATAAATCGATGTGGGAATTGCGAAGACTTTTCGCGACTAAGGTTGCCCTTGCCTTCTTTTTCGTGAATAACTTTGCTTTTTGATCTGCTCGTCATCGAGTCCATCAACGATTGAAGACCCTCCAGCGTCACAGCATCACGTTCAGCAGCATCAGATTGTCGTTTCTGACCTCCCAGCCAAGGCACAGCACGGCTGGACTGAGAACGACGAAAGGATGTACTAGAGTCGAGGAGATAATTAGAGTAATTCCAGGAATAATCAAGTAGCCCATCGAACGAATTGTCAAGATCTTCCTTGATAGAATCAGAATTGATCAGATCCGTCAGGTCAGAAGCCATTTCATCTTCGATCTCAGTATCAACCGTTTCAAGCTGA
>NYUU01000059.1 GCA_002684175.1 Synechococcus sp. CPC35 | reverse complement strand
GAGCCACTGACGCACCAGCAGCAGAATCGGCAGCACCAGTGAAGCGACCGCGCCTGCAACGATCAAACGGGGGGGGTCCTGCTTGAGAGTCCAGCTGCCGCTTGCAACAAGAATGCATACCGGCAAGATCAGCAGCCAGCTGGTCAGCAGACTGCGCATCAGGCTGGATGATTGTCCGGTCGGCCAGGAAAAGAACCAGGACCCGCAGAGTTGCTGAAATTCCTCCAGGGGACGCTGTTCCGGAGGCACAGGGCAAGACACCCCACTGCTGTCCATCTTTATGGCATCAGGATCCCGATGGTAGGAACACGCGGGTTTCCCCGTGACTCCAGAACGCCTCAAGGTCGTAATAACCACGCTCATCGGGCATGAGCACATGAACGATCAGTTCGCCGTAATCGAGCAAGGCCCAACGTCCCTCGTTCACTCCCTCCTTCCTCAGAGGAAGTCTCTGGGCTTCAAGTTCCAGTCGATCTTCCACAGAACGCGCAATGGCCCGGACCTGAACATCGGACTGACCTCCGGCGACGACCATCCAGTCGGCAAGTGTTGACACCTCTTCAACGTGGATCAGCTTGATGTCGGTTGCCTTGCGATCGTCACAGGCATCAGCTGCGAGTTCCGCAAGCTGTTCGCTATCCATAGACATTCTCACTGGTGACGGAAGTACGAGACCCCTCCTGCTGAGCCATTTCCGCTCTGGCTTTGCTTGCACTCTTGCGAAGCGCTTCAAGGCGGTCTTCGTAGAAGCTGCGTTTCCTCTTCTTACGTGTTTTCTCCACCAGATCCTTCAAAGCTCCACCGAGACTTCGATAAGCGTTCGGAACGCTGTAACCGAAACGGCAGGCCAGATCAATCGCCCGTTCATCCGCACTGATCGCATCCTGAAGACGTTTTTCTGAATTGTTTTTGAGGTACAGCCTGTATCCGGAAAAGCCCGAGAGCCCAAGGGCCATCAGCAACAACAATCCATCCTGAACCCAGAGCTCACCGATCGCACCACCGAGACCAATGGCAAGGGCCGCCATTTCCCAGCCGTCGCGAGGAATGGTGTCGTTCTGAATACGACCGACCTCATGCCAGAACAGAAGATTTCGGTGATCCAACGCCAGGGAGTCCCAGGCGTCCAGATCCACCTGAATTTCAATTTCATCGCGACCGATCTCTTCGAGAGTGATCAGTGGTGGATCAACTGCAGCAGCTGACTCCACGAACACCCAGCTCTGCATCTCCGGTGGCAGCAGCCCCTTCAGGCGCTGAAGCTCACTCATCGCATTCGTGAAATCCTGGTGACACAACGTTAGCGAGCCTTCGGTACCCCAGAGCTGGAATTGACCTGCATCAGCTGCGTGAGAGGCTGTGGTGGTTTGCCCTGAGACGCAGCCCATGCCACGGCGGACCGATCTGCGTCGCATCCTGCTGCTGGGTTCCGGCCCGATCGTGATCGGCCAAGCTTGCGAATTTGATTACTCGGGAACTCAGGCCTGCAAAGCACTTCGGGCCGAAGGATATGCAGTGATTCTGGTGAATTCCAATCCTGCATCGATCATGACCGATCCGGACATGGCGGATCGGACCTACATCGAACCGCTGACCACCGATGTGGTGACCAGGGTGATCGAGCAGGAACGTCCGGATGCTCTGCTGCCAACGATGGGTGGCCAGACCGCACTCAATCTCGCCGTCTCACTCGCTGAAAACGGAACCCTCGAACGCTTCGGTGTCGAGCTGATCGGTGCCGACCTGCAGGCGATCCAGAAAGCCGAAGACCGTCTTCTGTTCAAGCAGGCCATGGAGCGGATCGGAGTGAAGGTCTGTCCATCCGGAATTGCGTCTTCGATGGAGGAGGCTGAAGCGGTAGGCACCTCCATCGGCGGCTACCCACGCATCATCCGGCCAGCCTTCACATTGGGAGGAAGCGGAGGGGGGATTGCCTACAACCCCGAGGAATTCGCTGCCATCTGCAAAGGAGGTCTCGAGGCCAGCCCTGTTTCCCAGATCCTCGTCGAACAGTCACTGCTCGGGTGGAAGGAGTTTGAGCTGGAGGTGATGAGGGATCTCGCCGACAACGTCGTGATTGTCTGCAGCATCGAGAACCTCGACCCAATGGGAGTGCATACGGGGGATTCCATCACGGTCGCCCCGGCTCAAACTCTGACGGACCGGGAATATCAGCGTCTGCGGGATCAATCAATCGCAATTATCCGAGAGATCGGCGTCGCAACGGGGGGTAGCAACATTCAGTTCGCCATCAACCCGAAAAACGGCGATGTGGTGGTGATCGAAATGAACCCTCGAGTGAGCCGATCCTCCGCCCTTGCGAGCAAGGCAACCGGCTTTCCGATAGCGAAGATCGCCGCACGGCTCGCCGTTGGCTACACCCTTGACGAGATTCTGAACGACATCACAGGTCAGACACCGGCCTGCTTTGAACCCACCATTGATTACGTGGTGACAAAGATCCCCCGTTTCGCCTTTGAGAAATTCCAGGGGAGTCCTGCGGTTCTCACCACATCGATGAAATCGGTGGGAGAAGCGATGGCGATCGGTCGCTGCTTCGAGGAGTCGTTCCAGAAGGCTTTGCGATCCCTGGAGACCGGACTCTCGGGATGGGGTGGAGATCGACGCGAACCGGATCTCTCAGATGGCGAAATGGAACGTCTGCTGCGCACACCTTCGCCGGGGCGGATCCTGACGGTTCGGACGGCAATGATTCGGGGATACAGCGACAGCGACATCCATCGGCTCAGCAGCATTGATTCCTGGTTTCTGGCCAAGATGCGACGGATCGTTGAAGCAGAAACGACTCTGTTGCACGATCGAACCCTCTCGGAGCTCTCGGCGGAAACCCTGCTAGAGCTCAAACAACTCGGTTTTTCCGATCGTCAGATCGCCTGGAGCACCGGCAGCGACGAAATGAGCGTTCGCCGCCATCGCATCACAAATGGGATCCGCTCGGTGTTCAAGACAGTGGACACCTGTGCCGCCGAATTCGCCTCAAGCACCCCGTACCACTACTCCACCTACGAGCGCCCCCTTCAAACCATCAACGCTGATGGCTCTCTCAGCACTCAGTCGGATGCAACCGAAGTGAGCCCCAGCGATGGGCGCAAGATGCTGATCCTCGGTGGCGGCCCCAACCGCATCGGTCAGGGCATCGAATTCGATTACTGCTGCTGTCATGCCTCCTTCGCCGGTCAGGAACGCGGCATCACAACCGTGATGGTGAACAGCAATCCTGAAACCGTTTCCACTGACTACGACACAAGTGACAGCCTGTACTTCGAGCCTCTCACCCTTGAGGACGTCCTCAATGTCATCGAGGCGGAACAACCCGACGGCGTCGTGGTTCAGTTCGGTGGACAGACACCGCTGAAACTCGCCATTCCTCTGCTGCGCTGGCTTGAAAGTCCGGAGGGGAAGGCGAGTGGAACAACCATCTGGGGAACGTCTCCGGAATCAATTGATCGTGCAGAGGACCGCGAACAATTCGAGGCGATTCTGCGGACTCTCAATATCCGCCAACCGAGAAACGGGCTGGCCCGCAGTGAAGCGGAGGCCAGGAGCGTGGCGTCCAGGGTGAGTTACCCGGTGGTTGTCAGGCCCTCATACGTACTGGGCGGGCGAGCCATGGAAGTGGTGTTCGACGAAGCTGAACTGAACCGCTACATGCGTGAAGCGGTTCAGGTTGAACCGGATCATCCCGTCTTGATCGATCAGTACCTGGAGAACGCTGTGGAGGTGGATGTGGACGCACTCTGCGACCACAACGGCGACGTGGTGATTGGCGGTCTGATGGAACACATCGAGCCGGCAGGGATCCACTCCGGTGATTCCGCCTGCTGCCTTCCAACCGTCTCACTTGGTGAGACGGCCCTCGATACCATCCGGACATGGAGCAGAGCACTGGCTCTGGCGCTGAATGTGAGGGGGTTGATCAATCTTCAGTTCGCCGTTCAGCGGGACAGCGACGGGGCGGAAGTCGTCTACATCATCGAAGCCAACCCCCGCGCCTCCCGTACTGTTCCGTTTGTGGCCAAGGCCACAGGGAAGCCGCTGGCCAGGCTGGCGACGCGGCTGATGGCTGGGGAAACCCTCCACGACGTCGGACTCACCGTTGAGCCGCACCCCCCCCTGCAATCCATCAAAGAGGCGGTTCTCCCCTTCCGTCGCTTCCCTGGAGCGGACACCGTTCTTGGNCCGGAAATGCGCTCGACCGGGGAGGTGATGGGTTGCGCCACAANCTTTGGAATGGCCTTTGCNAAAGCCGAGCTTGCCGCNGGAGAGGCCCTGCCCACCNCNGGCACGGTGTTTCTCTCNACCCACGACNGAGACAAGCCGGANTTGNTNCCGGTNGCGGCACGNCTGATCGAACTGGGCTTTGACCTGATCGCCACCTTCGGCACGGCTCATGCCCTCGNACAAGCCGGGCTCAGCGTTCAGACCGTGCTCAAGGTGNACGANGGCCGNCCCAANATCGAAGANCTGATCCGTTCCAATCGNGTGCAGCTGGTNATCAACACACCGATCGGTCGGCAGGCCNCCCATGACGACAAATACCTGCGTCGAGCCGCCCTNGATTACGCCGTTCCCGCTGTCACCACACTGGCCGGTGCCAGAGCTGCNGTTGAGGCGATCGCCTCGCTCCAGGAAGCTTCAGCACTGAGCATTCATGCTNTGCAGGACATTCATGCAGTTCCCACTTAAGTGATGGGTAGGGTTGCAGAACACCNCTGATCCGCTGTGACCACCACCACACCGATTAAAGCCGGCAGCGACCTGCGCGAACNNTTCCGTCGCGCCTATGACAACCGATACACCTGGGATCCAGATTTCTCCGGCTACAGGGGGCGCTGCATCTGGCANCAGGGAGATCANCAGGTTGAAGGNCGCTTCGAGATNGGCGCAAACCTCAAAGCCAAGGTNGAGGGGATCGAAGACGAAGANATTCTCAAGGCCATCAACTCNCAGCTCTGGGAAGTGGCNATCCATCGGGTNCGCCGCAGTTTTGAACAGACCCACNNCTCGAACACCTTCACAGCGGGCGACACCGATGACGTNGGAATTGAAGTGNTGGTNGGNGGNAAGGGAGAAGGAGACCGCTACCGGATCAAGGGTGATGTGGTGACCATGGTGCACCGCCACATCCACGGCACTGTGGTGACGATCTTCACCACGGCGGTGACCGACACCGGATCCGGTTATCTNAGCCACACCTATGTCAGTCAGTACGCCGATCCCGCCACGGGAGAAGTCCGCGGAGGNCGGAGCAGCTTCAANGACACCTTNNCCCCTCTGANCGACGGTGGCCCNTGGGTTCTGGCTGAACGGGTGATCGATACGGAAGCCCATGGCGACACCCCGGCCGGTTCCCAGACATTCCAATTCGTCGANCTCGAAGCGCTCTGACCTGATTGCCNGCTCCTGCCGGGTNTGACACCATCCTTCGAAACAGAAACGAGAAGGATGGACGGTCTGGAGCAGGCAATCCAAGCGATNAATACCCCCATCAACAGCGTTGTNTGGGGNTGGCCCACCGTTCTCCTGATNGCCATCACCGGCATCGCTCTGATGNTGGGTCTGCGATTCATGCCGCTGCAACGGCTTGNNTACGGCATCGCGATGNTGCTNCGGCCNAGTNATGCNGAGAACGAGGGAGAAATCAGCCCGTTCCAGGCTCTGATGACCTCGTTGTCCGCCACAATCGGCACAGGCAATATCGCCGGTGTGGCCGGTGCCATCGCCGTCGGCGGTCCTGGAGCTGTGTTCTGGATGTGGGTGATCGCCGTCTTCGGGATCGCCACCAAATACGCCGAGGCNGTGCTGGCCGTTGAGTTCCGNCAGACAGACGACGAAGGCAACCATGTCGGTGGTCCGATGTACTACATCCGCAACGGACTCGGCAGCGGTTGGAACTGGATGGCCGGCCTTTTTGCCCTGTTCGGAATGCTGGCTGGTTTCGGAATCGGCAACGGCGTNCAAGCCTTTGAGGTCTCCTCTGCCCTGANCATGGTTGGGGTTCCCAAACTGGTGACAGGAATCGTTCTGGCGGCTCTGGTTTTTGCTGTCGTGATCGGTGGCATCCGCCGAATTGCNAAAGCGGCCTCAGCCATNGTTCCGCTGATGTCTGTTCTCTANGTGGGCNCTTGCCTGGTGGTGCTGCTNNTCAATGCCGCAGCGGTGCCTGAAGCATTCGCCACAATCTTCTCCAATGCCTTTTCAGGNAANGCCGCTGTCGGCGGTGCGCTNGGGCAAGTGGTGTTGATGGGTTTCAAACGGGGCATTTTTTCCAATGAAGCTGGCCTGGGAAGTGCACCNATTGCCCANGCNGCNGCGAAAACAGANGATCCCGTCAGACAGGGAACCGTGGCCATGCTTGGCACATTCATCGACACCCTGATCATCTGCACGATGACGGCCTTGGTGATCATCACCACGAAAGCCAACCTGATGCTGGACGCGGCTGGCGAGAAGCTCAGCGGTTCCAATCTTTCGATCGCCGCTTTCGATGCAGGGATCTCCGGGAGTGGATTTATCGTGACGATTGGTCTTGTGATATTTGCGTTCACAACGATTCTGGGCTGGAGCTTTTACGGCGAGCGATGCACCACCTATCTGTTCGGGGATAAAGCGGTGCTGCCCTTTCGCCTTGTCTGGGTTGCAGTGGTGGTGATTGGAGCCGTCGCCGGAGATCGAGGCGTTGTCTGGTCGATCGCGGACACCCTGAATGGACTGATGGCCCTTCCGAACCTTGTCGCTCTGCTGCTGTTATCCGGAACAGTCTTCAAACTGACCAAAAATTACAACTTCGGCAAATGACTGGAGTTTGTTTTTCAATCAAACCTGCAACAAAAAAGGGGTTTTGCAACCCCTTTGAATAATTATAAAAATCATCTAATTACAAAAATTCTCGAAGATTATCCTTGCTGACTTTCTTCGGGCAAGGCTTGGACAGACTGAATTTTTTCATTCAACTGCATAGCCAGACTCTGACGTCCGACAGCCAGAACCTTGAGAGTGTCCTCATGCATTCGAAGCTGAGCATCGGCTACCTGCATGCCACGCACAAGTTCTTTCAGTTCATCCGGAAGGCTGTTCAAGTCATATCGCTTGCCTTCAAATGTCAGGACAGGATTGGTGGAAGAAGAGTCAGTCATCGATCGTCGCCGGGATTGAACAGAACCGGCAGATGGATCGTAGTTGGATTAATCAGTTCTGCAGATCCCTGATGAACTGTCGCTCGCACAGATCCCGGTATCGGCCCCCGCGCCGCATCAGCTGATCATGCGTCCCTCGATCAACGATGGCTCCCTGTTCAAGCACCACGATCTGATCGGCTTCCTGAACCGTTGCCAGACGGTGCGCGATCACAAGCACAGTTCGGCCCGCCATGGCCTGACGAAGACCTAGCTGAACGGCAGCTTCCGCTTCGGCGTCCAGTGCGCTTGTCGCTTCATCCAGGAGCAGCAGGGCAGGATTCCCAAGCACAGCTCTGGCGATGGCGATTCTCTGAAGCTGGCCGCCTGAGACGTTGCTGCCACGTTCCTCGAGCAGGCTTTGGTAGCCATCGGGCATGGCGCGGATGAATTCATCAGCATTGGCCAGTTGTGCAGCTTTGATCACGTCGGCATCCGACGCGTCTCGTCCGAAGCGGATGGCCTCGAGCACGGTTCCTGAAAAGACCGTGGTCCGCTGAGGCACGAGAGCAACCTGACGTCTCAGTTCCCTGGCTCGAAGCTCGCTCAGGTCCAGCCCATCCAGCAGGATCCTGCCCCTCTGACAGGTGTTGAAGCGAAGCAGAAGTGAGAACAACGTGCTTTTTCCAGCTCCTGACGGTCCCACGAGGGCGAGCACATCACCTGCCCGCGCCTGCAGGTCCAGTTGATGCAGAACCGGTTCGGCCGGGTCGTAACCGAAGCTGACAGCCTCAAATCTCAGTTCGCCACGAAGATCACCAAGGGATTTCGCATCCTGAGGATCAGCAGGCTCCTGCGGCTCATTCTCGATCTGTCGCAGCCGACGCAGGGAAGCCTGGCCCTGCTGAAACTCATTGAAGTTATTGGTGACATGAGCGATGGGGTCGATCAGTACGACAAGCCCTGTCAGATAGCTGCTCAGACCGGCAATGTTGAGATCACCGCTCTGAATCCTTGCGGCACCCAAGGCAAGAACGGCGAACAACCCCACCACCTCAATGATGCCGACCACTGGATGCTGGAGAGCCACCAGGCTGTAGGTGCGGTGACGGGCTCGGCGGTGCTGGTCGATTTCCGCTTCAAATCGTGACTGCAGCCATGGTTCCGCTGCAAAAGCACGCACAAGCGGCAAGCCCTCGATCGCTTCTCCGAGAAGTCCGGCCAGTTCACTCACTTTTTGCTGACTACGTTCGGTGGCTGCCATCACACGAGCGCCGAAAAGGCTCACCAGCCAGACAATCACTGGAGCCAGAAGCAGGATGGCTGCGGTGAGCTTCCAGTCCAGCCAGAGCATCACTCCGAGAACAGTCAGAAGCTGAAGAACACTGGGGAGCGTGTCATGGATGGTTTTGTACAGAACCTCACTGACACGATCAGCATCTTCTGTAAGTCGGTAGGTGAGATCTCCCGCCGAGAGCTTTTCAAGGGCACCCAGTTCAACGGACTGCAAACGACGGAACAGATCACTTCGCAACTGCTGGCTCACCAGAAGCGCAGGCCCTGCAAGCAGTGAATCCTGCCCAAACTGAGCCAGCTTCTGAACTGCAAAAATCACGATCGCCAGAACGATCAGTCGCAAAACGCCCCTGAGATCGCCCGATCCCAGTGCCGGGAACAGAACCCCTGCAAGCCTGATCAGCAACGGGAAGCTGCCGACGTACAAAATCATGCACCCGATCCCCCAGCTCAGCTGACGCCAATGGGGTCGCAGCAACGGCAGCAACCGGCGGAAACCGGCGCTAGAGGAACTCAACATGGCGGCACAGTATCAACGCCATGCCGAAGGGTCACAGGGATGAAGCTTGATCAGTTTCTGAAATGGAGAGGCTGGGTCGCAACCGGTGGAGAGGCCAAGGCAAGAATTCAGATGGGTGAGGTGGTCGTCAACGGAGCCGTGGAAAAGCGCCGTGGTCGGCAGCTCATCCCCGGTGATCGGGTTGTGCTTGCTGGCGAGGAGTCCGTGCTGGAGGAAGAAAACTCGACCACGCCGTAAGTTGGCCCCCTGTTTCGATAGGGAGCCGTGGCGTGCGCAGACCGGTGATCGCTGGCAACTGGAAGATGCACATGACCTGTGCCCAGTCCAGGGAGTTCATGGCTGCTTTCCTGCCCCTCGTGGCCGATGTTCCTGATGACAGGGAAATGGTGCTCTCTCCACCGTTCACCGCCCTGTCAACGATGGCTGAACTGGTTCGTGGCAGTGCCGTTGAGCTGTCCAGTCAGAACGTTCACTGGGAGGACAGTGGGGCTTTCACAGCGGAGATCTCGGCAGAAATGCTGACTGAGCATGATGTGAAGTACTCGATTGTTGGCCACAGCGAACCCAGGAAATACTTCAGCGAGAGCGACGAACAGATCAACCGCCGGGCCCGATGCGCCCAGTCCAAAGGGCTGATTCCGATTGTTTGCGTTGGTGAAAGCGATGAACAGCGTGAGCGTGGTGAAGCGGAACGGGTGATTCGCCGTCAGATCGAGCAGGGACTCGAAGGTCTTGATGCCAACACTCTGGTGGTCGCCTACGAGCCCATCTGGGCCATCGGTACCGGCAAGACCTGTGAAGCAGAGGAAGCCAATCGGATCTGCGGGCTGATCCGCAGCTGGGTCGGAGCCACTGACCTGATCATCCAGTACGGAGGATCGGTGAAACCCTCCAACATCGATGTGCTGATGCAGATGAGTGACATCGATGGCGTTCTTGTGGGAGGTGCATCCCTGAAACCTGAAAGCTTCGCGCGCATTGCCGATTACCAGCTCATCTGACTCGATGCTCTGGCCCAAGGGCTGGCGTCAACGCACGGCTGTGATGGGAGTGATCAACATCACGCCGGATTCCTTCAGTGATGGAGGTCGTTTCCTCAGGCTCGACCATGCGACCAAGGAAGCCCAGAAACAACTCCGGGATGGGGCCGATCTGATTGATCTCGGAGCCCAGAGCACCCGGCCAGGGGCAGAAGAGGTGGGTGCGGAGGAGGAATGTCGGCGACTGCTGCCGGCGCTCAAGCAGATCCGCAGCCATGCCCCCGAAGCGCTGATCTCTGTGGATACGTTTCTGGCCCCGGTTGCAGCAGCCGCACTCGAGGCTGGTGCTGACTGGGTGAATGATGTGAGCGGAGGTCAGAGGGATCCCGCCCTGCTTCAAGTGGTAGCGAACGCAGGCTGTCCTGTTGTCCTGATGCACAGCCGGGGCAACAGCCGGACGATGGATCAGCTGACTGATTACGACGACGTTTTGGAAGACGTCAGACAGGGGCTGCTTTCACGAACAGAGGCAGCACTCCGATCCGGGGTCCGCAAAGAACAGATTCTCTGGGACCCAGGTCTGGGGTTCGCCAAGAGCCATCGACAGAACCTGATGTTGCTTCAGGGATTGGAAACACTTGTCCAGGAGTCGTTCCCGTTACTGGTGGGTCCATCCCGCAAACGCTTCATCGGTGCGGTGCTGAACGAGCCTGATCCCCTGGCACGAATCTGGGGAACGGCGGCTGTGGCCTGTCGATGCGCCCAGGCGGGCGTCGCCGTTGTAAGGGTTCACGACGTTGGACCCATGGCACAGACCCTGCGGATGGCCGCGGAGCTTTGGTGAGGCAAAACCCACCCTGACCCGAGAGAGGACAGCCCGGTTGAGCGAAAACAGTTCTCTGCTGGATCTTTCACCGATGTGAACGAACAGACATCAGAGAATTTCAAAGTTCGAGCTCATAACGAACACAAACAACAGAATTCAGCAATCCAAATACAAGTAGTATTCGACACGCAAAACATTAATTGCCAACGATAAAATATTAAAAAGTATATTCATAACTTATCCAGCCTCCCACTTGCCATATGCCTGGTTAACATAAATAAAACACTAAAAGCAGAGAAACGATGATCAAGACCATCAAAGAACTCAAGCGAGCATTTGCAAATCAATTAGTTGACGAAGTTTCTCCGAATCTAATCCTTAATT
>NYUU01000058.1 GCA_002684175.1 Synechococcus sp. CPC35 | reverse complement strand
GCATCGGAGTTCCATCGATCGTGAATAACGCTGTTGTTCCATCGGCATTAACAGAGTCATAGTTGAGTCGATAATCCGTATTTGGAACGACAATTGTATTTGTATTTGATTGAATAGCATTACTCACAAGTCCGCCAATCAGTGCTCCTCCGGCAAATGCTCCCCAGTTATTCCAGGCCCACCTCTCGCTGTGACGAGGGCCATACCAACGGCCATGAAACCCATGATAACGATGATTATTGTAATGATTGTAGTGACGATATTGTTCGTGGTTGAAGCGTCTGACCACATGCTTCCAATGGTTTACATCATGTCGATTCCATCCTGGGTGGTTGGGATGATGGTTTGGATGGTGCTGTTGATGATTGGAATGATGTTGATGATTCACCCGCTGCTGGTGATTGTTTGAATGATGATGATTATTTCTTTGAGCGTTGTGGTTTTGATGATGGTTTTGATGATGATTGGGATGATGGTTACCCTTTGCAAGCGCAGCTCCAGGAAGCATTGCCAGACTTGTTGCCACGAAAAGTGTCGCAGCTGCACCCGCTTTGTAATGAATGAACTTCATGGTTGATTGTGATGTTCATGACTGAACACCAACACCATGATGCAGAAATCAACTCGAGTAATCCCCTGAAAGAGGGATCGCTTTCTGAGTCTTTGTTTGAACAAAGGTGAGATTGGTACTTTTGCTTTGACGATCTCTCTGTGGTCGCCTCGGTTCAAACAGCACCGGAATCGAAGACGCAACCAGCACAGTGCCCACCCCAAGAAGAATCAGCAACGGCAGCGGACGGACCAGTGGTTGACGCTCCAGAGCCGTTCCACATCCGGAGCAGATCGGGGACGCACCCTTCGGCGGGTGGAGCACCAGAGCTGGGCCACAGCAACAGGAGGGACAGCGATAGCGCGGCATCAGACCCTCAACGCACCTGAGCGCACCCTATTGCGAGGATCAACGATCAACTGCTGACCAGCCTCCATGTCCCTGCGTTCCCTGGTGACCCAGCTGCGGGGTGCAGCACTCACNGGAGAACTGGTGGAGCGGTCCGACNGAGGANANCGATTGNTGTTGCGAGGGGCAAGTCGTCCCTGCCGGGCCCTTGTCGCCAGNGCCCTCGCCCAGCGNATGGAGACCTCNCTTCTTGTGGTGGTNCCAACTCTTGAAGAGGCCGGCCGNTGGACAGCCCTGCTCGATCTGATGGGCTGGAACCGCGTCAGTCTNTACCCCACCAGTGAAGGGTCTCCCTACGAACCGTTCGATCCAACGAGCGAGATCATCTGGGGNCAATTGCAGGTGCTCAGCGATCTGTTGACCAGCAAGNCCGTTTCAAAACAGGCGATTGTCGCNACGGAACGATGTCTGCAACCGCACCTACCCCCTCCNGAGGCANTGGANAGCACCTGTCGAACCCTCACAAAAGGAGATGCGGTCGATCTTGAAGAACTGGGTGAAACNCTGGCGCAGCTTGGCTATGAANGNGTTNCAACNATTGATCAGGANGGGACCTGGAGTCGTCGAGGNGACATCCTCGACATCTTTCCTGTNAGCAGCGAACTGCCGGTNCGNCTTGAGTTNTTCGGAGAAGAGCTCGACAAACTNCGCGANTTTGATCCAGCCAGCCAGCGTTCNCTGGATCCTGTCGAGGCTCTGCGGCTCACNCCCACAGGTTTCAGTCCATTNATNGCTGATCAGTTGCGTGAATCAATGCCGGAGGGTCTNGANCGCCTTCTCGGTGAACAGGCCCTTGACGAACTTCTCGAGGGCGGAACACCNGAAGGCATGCGGCGACTGATGGGTCTCGCCTGGANTCAGCCTGCCTCCTTGCTCGACTACCTCTCCCGGGAAACGTCGGTGGTGATCGATGAGCGCCGTCACGGCCTTGCCCATGGCCAGCAGTGGCTGGATCACGCCANGGAGCATCACCGCGAAATGGCGATGGAAGCCCAGCTGGATGAAGCGGAGCGCNACCGNCTCTGGCCTGGTGTGCTTCACCGAGACATGAATGAGNCCTACGAACTGGCGGAAGCNTTNCAAGGCTTTGATCTGGCGGANCTGCTGGAGGTCGATNANCANCCCAACAGCTTTGATCTGGCCTGCCGTCCNGTGGCNGCCTACCCGAACCAGTTCGGACGTCTTGCTGAACTGATCAAGGGATTNCAGAAGGAACGAACGGCGGTNTGGCTGCTGTCAGCTCAGCCCAGCNGAGCGGTTGCTCTTCTCGAAGAGCACGACTGTGTCAGCCGTTTTGTNCCCAACGCGGGAGATGCTCTATCNATCTCAAAGCTGATCGAGCAGAACACACCNGTAGNGCTGAAGAGCAGNGGCNCCGCTGACCTGGAGGGACTGCATCTCCCGGCCTGGCGNATCGCCCTNGTCACCGACCGTGAATTCTTCGGTCAGCAGACCCTCAGTTCCAGNGGCTATGTGCGTCGACGACGCAAAGCGGCNAGCANAACGGTTGATCCNAACAAGATGCGCCCNGGCGATTTCGTGGTGCATCGAAATCATGGAATTGGCCGGTTCAAGACGATTGANAAACTCGCACTCTCCGGNGATGTCCGTGACTATCTCGTTGTNCAGTACGCGGATGGAATCCTNCGCGTNGCAGCTGATCAGCTGGGCAGTCTCGGCCGTTATCGCGCCACNGGAGAAACACCTCCACAGCTGAACCGNATGGGCGGCACCGCCTGGANCAGAGCCAAGGANCGGGCCAAGAAAGCTGTTCGCAAGGTGGCTCTTGATCTGGTGAAGCTTTACGCCGAACGACAACAGGTGGGTGGATTCGCCTTTCCAACGGATGGGCCNTGGCAAACCGAGCTGGAGGATTCCTTCCCCTACGAACCAACACCNGACCAGCTCAAGGCCACNGCTGANGTGAAGCGGGATATGGAAAANGCGGAACCCATGGATCGACTGGTNTGCGGAGATGTTGGTTTTGGTAANACCGAAGTGGCNATTCGCGCCATTTTCAAAGCCATNACCGCCGGGAAGCAGGCCGCAATGCTTGCNCCCACCACCGTGCTGGCNCAGCAGCACTGGCGGACGCTNTCNGATCGGTTTGCTCCTTATCCGATCAAAGTGGCTCTTCTGAATCGATTCCGCACANCNTCAGAGCGGAANACCATTCTTGAGGGACTNAAGGANGGCACCATTGATGCCGTTGTCGGAACGCATCAGCTGCTCGGCAAAGGNGCNTCNTTNCAGCAGCTCGGTCTGCTGGTGGTGGATGAGGAACAGCGTTTCGGCGTGAACCAGAAGGANAAAATCAAGGTGCTGCGAAAGGACGTCGATGTNNTGACGCTCTCGGCCACCCCCATCCCNCGGACGCTNTACATGAGTCTGTCCGGAGTGCGTGAGATGAGCCTCATCACCACGCCNCCNCCTCTGCGCAGACCGATCAAGACCCATCTGGCNGCCCTCGATCCCGAAGCGGTGCGNAGTGCNATCCGACAGGAACTNGACCGTGGTGGNCANNTNTTNTATGTGGTGCCNCGCGTCGAAGGCATTGAGGACGTCGCCACTGGCTTAAGGGANATGNTGCCGGGTCTNAAACTTCTGGTGGCCCATGGCCAGATGGCAGAGGGAGAACTGGAGAGCGCCATGGTGGCATTCAACGCCGGTGANGCGGACGTGATGCTCTGCACAACGATCGTGGAAAGCGGANTGGACATCCCANGGGTCAACACNATCCTGATCGAAGATGCNCAGCGNTTTGGGCTGGCACAGCTTTATCAGNTGCGAGGNCGGGTTGGCCGGAGCGGGGTTCAGGCCCATGCCTGGCTTTTCTTCCCCGGAAACGCCTCACTGAGTGAGAACGCCCGGCAACGTCTGCGNGCCATCCAGGAATTNGCACAACTGGGAAGTGGCTANCAACTGGCCATGAGGGATATGGAAATNCGNGGCGTNGGCAATCTGCTTGGGGTTGAGCAGAGCGGCCAGATGGANACAATCGGCTTTGANCTCTANATGGAGATGCTGCAGGAGTCGCTGGCAGAAATTCAGGGTCAGGACATTCCTGCCGTGGATGACACCCAGGTCGATNTACCTGTCACCGCTTTCGTTCCAGCGGACTGGATCACNNATCCTGACGAGAAGATCNCTGCCTATCGAGCCGCTGCCGATTGCCGTTCGGCGGAGGCACTGGTGGAGCTTGCGGCCGGATGGGCCGATCGTTANGGCGCNCTGCCGTCCGCTGTGCAGTCGTTGCTGCAGCTNATGGAACTGAAGCTGCTGGCGAANCGCTGNGGCTTCTCACGNATCAAACCGGAGAAACCNAACATCGTTCTGGAAACGCCAATGGANGAGCCGGCTTTCCGACTGTTGCGGCAGGGACTACCCCAGCATCTGCATGGAAGGCTGGTNTANCAGGCTGGAAGNGGGATTNCCCACAAGGTGATGGCTCGCGGGCTCGGGGTTCTNCCNATGGAGAAACAGCTTGAGCAGCTGATGGAGTGGCTGAAGCTGATGGCGGCGCAGATTCCGGATTCCAGCGGCAGAACGGAGTNGGAACGGGAAGACGAGCAGAAGCGAAAGAATGCCGCNGTGCTGCAGGTGTGANNTGCGTACTCTCATTTCTGAGAAAAACTCCACAACTGCGAAAACCTTCGTTACATTGNGGNCATCGGAGCTTGGTACCACATGGGCGAATTCATTGAAATCGGTGCAGGTGGNGCGCCTCTGCAGNTGATCAGTGGGTTGGCCTGCGCAGCTGCACTNGGGCTNTACGCGATTCTCCAACCTGACGCNTCAGANGATGACGACTCAAANGGNGGNGGNGGNGGNGGNNTGATGCAGCCNATTGCCTGAANNNNCTCTGNNNATCNATNTGNNNTCTNNNTNNTCAAGGCANTGCCAGNTTGAGNTTGGCNCTNNCNNNTNTATANGTTGTTCCNGANGCAGNACGNCTGAGACTTTNNATCAANGTTGTTTCNGCTTTNTTGTATTGGCTGTCACGCAANGTNCCAAGATCTTCAATCGNAAAATTCTTCATNTCNTCTTCGCTCATANCNGCTTCNACATCAGGGTTNATNCCNTTTTTATGAATATCTGTTCCNTTGGGAGTGAGATACTTNGCAATCGTGACNGTCATTCCTGAGCCATCAGCNANGCCGCGNACAGCCTGNACNAGNCCTTTNCCGAATGTNTTCTGACCCACNAGTTGCGCCCTGGAATTGTCCTGCANNGCACCGGAAAGNATTTCGCTTGCACTGGCTGAGCCCTGATTGATGATCACCACCATCGGNTTNTCTGTGATGGCGCTGCCGGTGGCTCGNCTCACATCGCGAATCCCTTCCCGGGTTCNNGTACTNACGATGGTGCCTTCGTTNAGCCATTGNCGGGCAATNTCAACNCTGGCCTCCAGNAGTCCNCCTGGGTTGCTCCTCAGATCAAGTACATAACCCTCCGCACCATCTTTCTCAAGCGACTTGATGGCCTCCCGCATCTCCCTGGAGGCATTGGCGTTGAACTGCTTCAGTCGGATGTAACCGACCTTGCGACCGTCCGACGTCCTGTTCAGGGATGCCTTCACCGCGTTTATTTCGATCCGCGCTCGGGTCAGCGGTACATCAAGCACATTGCCTGATCGACGTAGACCGAGCACAACATCCGTTCCTTCCGGGCCGCGGATCAACTTGACGGCATCCTCAGTGGTCATTCCCTTGGTGGATTTGCCATCGATGCTGACAATCACGTCCTGCGGCTGGACTCCTGCTCTTGACGCCGGCGTCCCCTCGATCGGGGAGACAACAATCAGCTCCTTGCTGTCCTTATCAAGGCTGAGCTGGATCCCGACACCCATCAGCTCACCTGAGGTGTCGATCTGCATTTCCTTGAATTCCTTCGGATCAAGGAAACGCGTGTAGGGATCATTGAGGCTCGCGAGCATGCCACGGATCGCCTCGTAGGACTCCGCGTTTCCTCCGTAGCTCTTTTTGAGTAAATCCCGACGCAGCTGCCGCCATCGGGCTTCGTTGTAGACACCGCTTGAATCAAGAAAATCTCTGTAGACGATCTGCCACACCTGATCGATCACTTCCTTGGGACTGTCAGTGATCGAACCTCCCGTTGCGCTCGGCAGCGTGAAGCCTGGATTTCCAATGCTGACGGATGCAGCAACGCCACCAAGGCCAAGCAACACCAGTAATGGCGTGGAACGAAGAATCGAACGCAGCCTCTGAGCTCTTGCCATATCCCGTCAAGACTGATCCTTCACCCTAACGAGCTCAGGAAGGATCGATCCAGCGACCATCGTCTTTGATCAGCTCAATCAGTGCATTGACCCCCTCAGCCTCTGGCACTTTGCGGATCTCTTCCCGGCCCCGATAGAGGGCGATGATCCCCGGGCCCTTGCCGACATAACCATAGTCAGCATCTGCCATCTCTCCGGGACCGTTGACAATGCAACCCATGACGGCGATGTCCAGACCGGTGAGATGGAATGTGGCATCCCTGACTTTGTGCAAAACCTCCTCAAGGTTGAACAACGTGCGTCCGCAGCTGGGACAAGACACGTACTCAACCATGGTCTTCCGCAGTCCCAGGGACTGAAGAATCGAATAGCAGACGGGAATCTCCTTTTCCGGAGCTTCCGTGAGCGACACCCGCAGCGTGTCACCCAGTCCATCCGCTAAAAGCGTCGCGATCCCGGCAGTGCTTTTGATCCTGCCGTAGTCGCCATCACCGGCTTCGGTGACCCCGAGGTGGAGTGGGTAATTGAACCCCTCCCTGTCCATTGTGTCCGCCATCATCCGGTAGGCCGACAGCATCACAGGCGCCCGGGACGCCTTCATCGAAATCACGATGTTGTGGAAATCGAGTTCATCGCAGATCCGAACGAACTCCATGGCGGATTCCACCATGCCTTTCGGGGTATCTCCATGGGTGAACAACATGCGTTCGGCCAACGAACCATGGTTCACACCGATGCGCAGCGCCTTGTTCTGCGATCGCAACACCTTGACGAGTGGTTCCAAGTTCTCGCGAATGCGAGCACCGATGGCTGCGAATTCCTCTTCGGTGAATTCCTGCCGATCAGGATCGGGCTTGTCAAAGACAAACAGACCGGGGTTGATTCGCACCTTGTCGACGTGTTTTGCCACCTCGAGAGCGATCCGGATGCCGTTGTGATGGACATCAGCCACAAGCGGCACATTGCATCCCCTCGCCCGAAGTTCCGCCCTGATCTTTCCCATCGCCTTGGCATGGCCGATGGAGGGGGTGGTGACCCGAACAATTTCACAGCCGATATCGACAAGTCGGAGGATCCCTGCGACAGATCCCTGAATATCAAGGGTGTCCTCGTTGATCATTGACTGCACCACGATTGGGTGCTCACTGCCAATGGGAACGTCACCCACCATGACGGTGCGTGTGACGCGGCGATGGATCTGGGTGTCGTAACGCCGATCCAGGTCGGTCATGGAAGGCCGGTCCAGCAGCGCGTCAACGTTCGCACAGCAGGCGGCGAACCGCGGCAAGGTCGCGACGGGTCAGGTCCAGCGGCGCCCCGGTCGCCTTGGAAGGATTCCTGAGCAGATAGGCGGGATGAAAGATGGGCATCACCATCCGTCCCCGCCAAGACTGCCACTGTCCACGCAGCTGGGTCATGCCTCCTTTGATGCCCAGGATCGCCTCCACCGCAGTGGCTCCCGTCAGCACAATCACAGCGGGATCCACCTGATCGATCTGCAGTTCAAGCAGCGGTCGGCAGGCTGCCAGCTCCCCTTTCTTCGGCCTGCGATTACTGGGNGGTCGACATTTCACCGCATTGCAGATGTAGAGATCTGCCTCCGGAGAGAACCCCACNTCCTTCAANAGCTGATCCAGGGCGCGTCCGGAACGGCCGACAAAAGGCANCCCCTNNGCATCCTCNTGCGCNCCNGGAGCTTCACCGATGAGCATCACGCAGGCTGCNGGATCCCCACGACTGATCACGACNTGNTGCCTTGTCTGGGCAAGGGCACAGGCCGTGCAGGTCNTACAACGCTCCAGCAGNTCAGCCGTCATGGNGAGTCGGAACGAGGCGTCGCNGGAACCATCAGCAGGACGGCATTGNCCTCAGGATCGGTGATCCAGGCTTCCGCTCCNAAAAATTCCANCCGTGGNNGCTCNAGGACGGAAGCACCCAGCNTCAGGGACTCATNCAGAAGAATCTGCAGTGAAGANAGNGGNNNCTGACTGGGTTGCTGACGNAGNCAAAGNGACAGGNNCCGNCCCTGAACGGGGAANGGACGCTTCCGAGAAGGGCGATAGATCTCGAGATTGAGTGTCNCGCCNAGACCGACCAGCCAGTGCTGCTGGCTCAGGCCNGCTCGNGGAGNGNTNCNGAGAAGNTTGCCGTAGAAGCAGGCCAGTTCCTGCGGATTNTGAGCNGCGAGAACCCAGCTGATCTGCGTTGAATCCATTGAAGAAANCAACTGAAGACACCAACGNANGGTTGTCTGCAACACCACGTGAGGCAGGATGACGTTTTAAGCGTGCCGCGGGAAGGTGCGTCNCCGATGCCCCGGTCGCCAGAACTCTCCAAACGGGCTGTNGCCCTCAAGCCCTCGCTGACGCTGCAGATCAGTGCCAGGGCAAAGGCTCTNGCNAACGAGGGNCGTGACATCTGCAGTCTCAGCGCNGGTGAACCCGACTTCAACACTCCTGAATTCATCGTTGAAGCGGCNCGAACGGCNNTGAGTGANGGAATCACCCGTTACGGGCCTGCAGCNGGAGATCCGGAACTGCGGCTNGCGGTNGCCGAAAAGCTGACCAGGGAGAACGGAATCCCCACNACATCGGATCAGGTTCTGATCACCAACGGAGGAAAGCAGGCCATCTTCAACCTGTTCCAGGTGCTGCTCAACCCTGGAGATGAAGTTCTGCTTCCAGCGCCCTACTGGCTCAGCTACCCGGAAATGGCTGCGCTTGCAGGGGCCAGAACCATCACAATCCCCAGCACGGCAGACGATGGCTTTCAGCTTGATCTGAAGGCTCTTGAGTCCAGGATCTCTCCGAANAGCAGGCTTCTGATCCTCAATACACCATCCAATCCAACCGGTCGGGTGATGCAGCGCTCGGAACTCGAACAGCTGGCTGAGCTGGTGGGCCGTCACCCCAATCTGATGGTGATGTGCGATGAAATCTACGAATATCTTCTTGCCGACGGTCTGGCCCATCACAGCTTCGCTGCCGTCGCTGAGACCATCCGTCATCGCTGCTTCACCGTGAACGGCTTCGCTAAAGGTTGGGCGATGACCGGATGGCGGCTCGGATATCTCGCCGGTGATGAGACCGTGATCAAGGCGGCCGCAGCCCTCCAGAGTCAGAGCACCAGCAATGTCTGCAGCTTCGCCCAGCGTGGAGCGCTGGCGGCAATTCTCGGATCGCGGGACTGCGTCAGTGAGATGGCAGCCAGCTACAACCTCCGCCGGGGACGGCTCTGCGAGGGACTCGCTTCCATTGACGGCATCACGCTGATCCCACCTCAGGGGGCGTTCTATGCCTTTCCGCAACTGCCCGAGAGTGTNAAGGGATCCGTTGAGTTCTGCCGACGCGCCCTTGATCAGGAAGGGCTGGCTGTTGTCCCTGGACTGGCGTTCGGCGATGACCGCTGCATCCGGCTGTCCTGTGCGGTNTCGCGTGAGACGATCACAGATGGTCTCGAACGACTGAAGCGCGTGCTCGGTTCGTTCTGACCCTGATTGATCCAAAACAAGCCAATGCCCGTTCGAAAACNAAGGGCCGCGATTCTCTCTGGCCTTCTGGCCAGCGCANCNCTCGCGGCCGCTCCTTTGCAAGCCCAGCCAGTCCTGAAGATTGGTGCCATTCCTGATCAGAACCCGGAGAAGCTCAACCGGCTGTACGGGGTGCTTGCCGAGGAACTCGGTTCAAAGCTGAAGGTACCGGTTCGCTACGTGCCTGTGAGCAACTACGCGGCNGCTGTCAGCGCCTTCAGAACCGGCAGTCTTGATCTGGTCTGGTTCGGGGGACTGACCGGTGTGCAGGCCAGGCTGCAGACCCCGGGAGCCCGTGTGCTGGCACAGCGCGACATCGACGCGAAATTCACGAGTGTGTTCATCGCCAGTGGTGCCAGTGGTCTGAAGCCATTCACCGATGCCGGACAACTGCGTCAGCTCAAGGGCAAACGCTTCACCTTCGGTTCGGAGAGTTCCACCTCAGGACGCCTGATGCCGCAGTACTTCATGGGTCGCAACGGTGTCAAAACGACCGATCTTGCAGGGGGAAGGCCTGGATTCAGCGGCAGCCACGACGCCACCCTCGCCCTCGTTCAGAGCGGTGCCTATGAAGCAGGGGCTCTCAACGAACAGGTCTGGCGAAGCAACGTCAAGGCCGGAAAGGTCAACACAGACAAGGTGAAGGTGATCTGGCGAACGCCCCCCTATGCCGACTATCACTGGGTCGCAAGACCGGGCCTTGATCAACGCTTTGGCAAGGGATTCACCAATCGCATCCAGCAGGCACTGCTGAGCCTGAACCCGAAGCAACCCAGATCTGCATTGATTCTTGANCTGTTCGGAGCAAAAACCTTCATCCCAGCCAAGGCCTCCAACTACGACAGGATCGAAGCCGTCGGCCGTCAGCTTGGAAAGATCCGGTGAGTCAGGGCCTGGAGCTTCANCAGGCAGGACTGAAGGGACGTCTTGCNCCCACGGATCTGACNCTGCANCCNGAGGAGCATGTTGTTGTGCTGGGCTCCAGTGGCGCNGGTAAAACAACACTCCTCAATNTCTGCAANGGCAGCCTCCAGCCCAAGGAAGGCNGGGTTCAATGGAATGATCANTGCATGCGGCATCTNAACCGCAGACAGAGAGGGGCTGTCGGCACTCTCTGGCAGGACCTTCGCCTTGTGGAGGAGCTGACGGTNGGGCAGAACATCAACTGCGGAGCCCTTGGACGTCATGGCATCGTCTGGGCNCTTCGCAATCTGATCGGCCCCCTTGAGATCGAAACCTGTTTNCANNTGATGGCTCAGGTGGGACTTGATCGATCACTGCTCAACAGAACCGTCACGGAACTCTCCGGCGGACAGCGTCAGCGAGTCGCCCTCGCACGTCTGCTCCGCCAGCAGCCGCAGGTTGTTCTTGCCGATGAACCTCTTTCCGCTCTNGATCCNGTNCTNGCCGANGATGTGNTGAGGATTCTTCTNGAGCAGANGGGCTGTCTGGTGAGCCTGCACCGGCCGGAATTGATCCATCGATTTCAGCGNGTNCTGGGGTTGCGTCAGGGTGAGCTCGTGATTGATGCCGAACCATCAAGCATCTCCAGCGAACAACTGGCATGGCTCTACGGCAACGGCTGACCCCGGCTCTGCCTCTGTTCGCACTGGCACCCGCCCTGGTTCTGCTGCCAGTGCTGCTTGTGCTGATCCACACCTCCCACGCNGGGGGAGTTCCGNTGATCGGCCGCTTCCTGACAGCCGCCNTTCATCCNTCCCTGAATCCGGCNGTGCTGAACAGTCTGTGGAGGGGATTGCNGACGACCCTGTTCACGGCGCTGACGTCATGGATGCTGAGCAGTGNGATCGGCGTCGTTCTTGGTGCNCTGGGATCCCGCATTGTCTGGACTGCAGTTCTGGGGTCNCCATGGCCGGCAACNGTGGTGCGTCGGTTGCTTTCACCGATCNGAGCCGTCCATGANNTGCTNTGGGGTCTGTTGCTGCTGCAGTTGCTGGGNCTGAATGNCTGGGTTGCCGTCNTGGCGATCACGCTTCCNTANNCCGCNTTGATGGCCCGNGTCGTTGCCGATCAGNTCGACAGTCATCCGAGTCCNGCCCTGGCNGCACTCAGGGGAGTTGGNGCNTCGCCGTNGACGGTGCTGATTTCAGCCCTGGTGCCTGCAGTCAGAACAGCACTNCTGCGTCATATCGGCCATCGACTGGANTGTTCACTTCGNTCAGCGGTCCTGCTCGGTGTCTTCGGACTGGGAGGTCTGGGNACCGACCTGATGCTGAGTCTGCAGTCGCTGCAGTTCGAGGAGCTCTGGAGCGGCCTCTGGGTGCTTGCCGCAGTGATGATCCTTCTCGATTGGTTGNTGCGNCTGCATCGCTTCAGCTGGATCGGCTTNCCGGTNNTGTTGCTCTGTCTGACGGCAGGCCGNGATCAACCATGGGATTCNNTCTGGTTCTCAGGNTCAACCATTCCGTCCTTTCNGNTGACGGCAGCCACGTTGACTTCAGCGGCTGAGGCCTTNCAGGAGGTCAACTGGCCTGGAGTCATCGGATCAACGGTGTTGCTGTCCGTGATGGCTGCNTGCATTGCNACGGCGCTGCCACCACTGCAAATGNTGCTCTGGCNAGGGCGTCTGAGCCAGAGGGTTCACCAGCTCANCTGGCTNGCCCAGCGATTGCTGTCCCCACCGCTCACNGCAATNCTGCTGATGATGNT
This sequence comes from Synechococcus sp. CPC35, assembly GCA_002684175.1. GTDB lineage: Bacteria > Cyanobacteriota > Cyanobacteriia > PCC-6307 > Cyanobiaceae > Parasynechococcus. The sequence continues at coordinate 598 of NYUU01000058.1, read as the reverse complement.
CGCTCAGCCGAGCCTTTCACTGGCAGCNCTGGCTCTCGGCCTCCATCACGGNGGAGNGATGGGCAGGGTGTTGGCNGATGAACTGACGAACGGAAGCTCNAACCGCNNGACCGCGNTGATGNANTCNGGAGCGNGTNCCAGGATCAGCTGGCTNTACGGTCCACTGACTGAANCCAGTCGCAGCTATCTGGCNTATGCGACCTATCGCATTGATGTGATCCTGCGGGATACNGCCACCGTTGGNCTGGTTGGTGGTGCCGGACTGGGNTGGGAGCTGATCGAAGCAATCAGTTCCTTTCATGGCTGGCTGATCGGNTGGCTGGTGATTGCNTTCGCCATGCTCACCCTCGCNGGAGAAAGTCTCAGTGAGCGAATNCTGGTTNCGTGGAACTGCAAGGCTGTGCCTCTGTAAANANGATCCTGAATGAGACCCAGGCAACTGGTGGTTTGCGGCGACAGCGGNGTGCAGGGTTGGGGAGACCGTGANGAAGGNGGNTGGTGCCAGCGATTACGGATGGAATGGATGCGCCTCCCGTCAGCGCCGATTGTTTACCCCCTNGGAATCCGTGGNGACGGGTTGGCACAGGTGGCGAGCCGC
>NYUU01000057.1 GCA_002684175.1 Synechococcus sp. CPC35 | reverse complement strand
AGGGCCTGTCTCCATCCTGAGGGGCGCCCATGCTCGGAACTCAGGAATCCCAGAAAAAAGACGTCCCTCTGCGGCATCGGGCCAGGAGCAGCCGCCGAAAACCTGAACAAACGATCACAATCGGATTCCTCAAGGCCTACTCCAGGAGCACGAACAACATCGGGCAAACGGCCGTGAAATCGCAGAGCTGTTCCATCGCTCTTCGAACTGAACTTGTCATTGAAAAATGTGGCAAGCCCACATAGCCAGATGCGATTTCAGGCATTGCCAAAGGCCGACATGGGACCCAGGGGATGGGCTTAAATGCCATCAAGCCTGAGCTGGCACCCAGCTTTCATCAATGCTTCGTGCCGTCATTCACGCCGGTCTACACAAAACAGCAACTACATCCTTCCAAAAATGTTGTTCCCAGCTGCATGATGAATTACTCGAGCAGGGAATTTATTACCCGCAATACAATTCAAACAATCACAACCAGTTGATTGGCAGGCCAGACCTGAGCTGGGTTAAATCTACGGTCAGAAACGTACGCTCCAGGGCTGGATCAGATGGCTGCCTGTTGCTGTCAGCAGAAAATCTGGAATATCACTTCCATCAGAACCTGCCCAAAAGAATGGAAGCCGCACTCTTTCGAGCCGGTGTGGAACGGGTGGACTGGGTGCTGTGTTTTCGAAACCCCTTTGAGGCATACAGCTCTCTCTATGGCCAGCTGTCCCTGGGACGGCAAAACATCAAGGGGGCTCGCAGCATCCTTCAATTCGAGGCCACAGGCCATCTGATTAGCGCAAGACACACACTGACTCTTCAGAGCAGGGCACACAGCCAACATTTTTATTTCAACTACCCTGCTCTGATCAGCAATCTGCGACGCAAACTCAAGGGGCAAGTGCTCGGGATCAGCTTCAAAGACTTCACAAAAAGATCCAATTTGCCTGGCGATCTGCTGATCCAGGCCCTTGCAAGAGATGGAGAAGTCTTCAGTGATCTCAGTTCAACGTTGCCGAACCACAGAAACAGTTCACCAAGCCACGAACAGATCGAACGCAACTACCTCAGACGCTTCCTGGGCTTCGGCGATTCAAACGACAGGACCGATTCAGACGACAGATCCGAGCCAGCCTGGTTTGAACAGGCCTTGAAATCCCGCCTGGATACAAGGACCCGGCAAGAACGCCGGATCAGGCGGTTGTTTAAGAGAACCTTCCCGGACTGGAACCAAGCCGCCTCATCACGGGAAGAGATTCTGCGCATGCTCAGACCCTGAGACGACGGAAGGTCTTCTTGCCGAGTTGCAACACCTTTCCCTCAAGCTCCTCAACGGATGCAAACTCCCTGTTGGGATCAACGATCTTCTGCCCATCCAGACGGGCGGCCCCACCCTTGATCTGGCGCCTGGCTTCACTGCTGCTGGCGCAGAGGCCGACAGCACTCAGCAGATAGAAGGCCTTCGCGGGGAAATTCACCTCCGCGAGAGATGCCTCAGGAACATCCGCCTGGGCATCCCCTGCTCCACCCACAAGCCGGGCGGCATCGGCCTGGGCCTTCCGGGCAGCATCAAGCCCGTGGCGACTGGCCGTTACCGCAAGCGCCATCGCCTTCTGCTTCTCGCGGGGGTTCTCAGGCAAAGTCTGCGGATCCAGATCCGTCAGCAACGTCATGTAGTCATTGATCGCGGCATCGTCGACCTTCTCGAGCTTGGAGTACATCGAGAGTGGATCCTCCTCCAGGCCGACTGTGTTGCCGAGGCTTTTGCTCATCTTCTGAACACCATCGAGACCCGTGAGGATCGGCAACAACAGCCCGAACTGCGTGCTCTTGCCGAAATGACGCTGCAAGTCGCGCCCCATCGCCACATTGAATTTCTGGTCTGTTCCTCCCAGTTCCACATCGGCATTCACGGCCACCGAGTCATACCCCTGAAGCAACGGGTACAGAAACTCATGCAGGGCGATCGGAGTTCCGGTTCCATAGCGCTTGGAAAAATCCTCCTTGGCCAGCATCTGGCCAACGGTGCTGGTGCCCAGAAGACTGATCACAGCGGGAAGATCCATTCCCTCAAGCCATTCACTGTTGTATCTGACCTCCAGTCGACCGGGAGTTTCGAAATCCAGCAGTGCCGTTTGCTTCGGCTGATCCTGTCCCAGCTGACGCAGATAGGTGGATGCATTCGAGGCCACATCGTCCCTGCTCAGCTGCACTCGGGTCGCACTCTTTCCAGTGGGGTCACCGATACGGGCGGTGAAATCGCCGATGATCAGTACTGCGGTGTGCCCCGCGTCCTGGAAGGACCGCAACTTTCGAAACAGAATGCTGTGACCCAGGTGGATGTCGCTGCCGGTTGGGTCGATCCCGAGCTTCACGCGCAAGGGCCTGTTCTGCTGTCGGGCAACGGCAAGGCGTGCTGCAAGAGCCAGATTTTCATCCTCTGGATCTCCAGCCGGAAAGAGATCCGCCATTCCACGTGCCAACCATGTCGGCAGAGACATCGGTGACTCCTGCATTGGCTGCGCTGAAAGCGTTAGCTGGCGATCGTACGGGGCTCTCTGAGTTGCCCTCAGTCGGAAGGCGGCAGTTCAACCTGGGCTTTCATCCTCTCCAGGGTGGAGTTCATCTGTTCGAACATCTGCTCAGGAGTGATCCCGAACTGACTGAGCTGGGTTCTCAGCTGTTCGACGGTGAGCTTGGCCTGGAAATCCTCGGACAGCTCAAAGCGCTTCATGAACACCCGATAGCGCCCCATCAGCTCTTCCATCGTCTCAATGAACTTCTTCTTGCCCTCCCGATCGAATTTGCCGTACTCACTACCCAGTTGCATCAGCTGCTGATAGTCACTGAACAGACGCTTGGCTTCCTCCTGGACGATGTCGGAGTCAAAAAAGGCCATGGCACGGAAACGGAGCTGACTCGGTACAGATGTCTGAGATATTCACCTCAGAATATAAAAGCAACATTGGCAGGTGAATCAGGCTGACACAACCTGATCCCTTGGGTGATCGCCGCACCTCGACAGATCAGACACAACATCAGACGCAACTAGGGAGGCCCTGGGCCAATCTGATTGGACTTCATGAAAAAGCCGTGAGGTCTAATCAGTTCGGAGAACGCTGCAAAAAAACAACAAGCCTCAGGCTAATTCAGATGATTATTTTCCACATCCTGGCCCACTCCAGCATAACTACTTGCGAAAATACCCAAACTGCGGCCACCCAACTCATCAAACGTCAAAAATTACATAGATTGACTCTTTTCCTCAACGAAGCAAACCATTGATCAGCCATCTTGAAAGCCAACATCTCGCCAACAATGCGAAAANCTCAAGAGGTGAATTNCATANTAACGATATTATCTGCCTATCACTTTTATCAATCACATCCATTATTCAACTGTTGATCCAACGCGACGCGATCCTCGTTAGCGATCAGACTTGATGACCAGAGCGGATTGCTTCGAGAAGGCATAACGACGCAACGGACCTGAACCCTTCCCGCTCCGAAACCAAAGCCGACTCACTAAAAATTTTCCCATTTATTTTTGTGTTACTGTCTGCTCCAGCCGCTCATCACGCCCATCTTTGAAAAACGGAACTGCTCAGGATGTGAATCTCACCGCACAGCTACCAGCCATGCGTGAACGACCCAACCTCAGCCGGCCACTGCTGGACGGTCGCCGCGTCGTGGTCGCCTCAGCCGATCGGGTGCTGATCACCGGACTCGTTCACAGCCTTGACGGCGTCGGGTCACTTCTCGGTGCGGCAACAACAGAGGCGGAAGCACTTAGCTGCCTGATGAGCACTGGTGGAGATCTGCTGATCTGCTCGGATCTGCTCGACAGCGGCAGCGGACCGTCCCTCGTCGCCGCAGCCAAGGCCCGTCAACCTGGATTGCGCTGTCTGATGCTGATCCAGCGGCCATTGATGAGCACCATCAATGCGGCGCTTGCCGCTGGCTGTGAAGGGCTCTGCAGCAGAGAGCGCATCGGAAGCGGCGGATTGCTGAGTGTTCTCCGCGCCATGGAGAGTGATGGCAGCCACATGGACTCGGTGATCACAGGCGTGTTTCATCACAGCCGAGGATCCAGCTCAGGAGGAAATCCCTTGAGTGACGTGCTCAGCCTGCGGGAGGAGGACGTTCTTCGGGGTCTCTGCCGCGGCCTCAGCAATCAGGACATCGCTGACCAGCTTCACCTCTCCATCGAAACGATCAAACACACCATCACGGCTCTGCTGCGAAAACTCGGGGCCAAAAACCGTTGCCAGGCCATCGTGATCGCCTTTCGCGACAATCTTGTGGATCCGCCGATTCCCATTCCGCGCTGGAAGCCCTGAGGCAGCTTCGTTGGAGCTGCAGGAGACTCAATTCAATCTCGAAGGTCATGCCCCAATTTCCTTTCAGAGCACTGATCACCAAATCACTGATCAGCGTCATTGTTGTCTTCGGTATCGCCTCACTGCCTGGCAGAGCTGAGAGTGAGCGCATCACTGCCCTGGTGACCGTCGCCAATGCGAATGTTCGCTGCCTGATCGCCACCGGAACGATGAAACCGGATCAGGCCATGAGGATCGCCAATCAGTTTCTTGATGCCGAGGACATCAGCCTGGAGGCACGTCGTGCAGTGAACACCGAGCCGGGTTTCGACGATCTGGTCAACCGCTACATCAGGGACAGAGGGGGTTGTCAGACCCTCATTCGTGATCTGCAGTGACGTCACAGGCCAGTCGTCGTTAATCTCAGCCCACTGCCGCTGTGCTTCATGCCCCGCAGCCACTGGTTGGACCCCCTGGCCAGACAGGTGCTAATGGCCACAGGTCAGCTGGCGAAAACGCCGCTGCAAACTCCGACACCGATCAAGCCGCAAGCACCGAGTTTGATGCTGGATGTGAACCGGGCCAGCATCGCTGAATGGCGAATGCTTCCAGGCTGCACCGATGACATGGCTGATCTGCTGGTGCGCCTTCAGCAAGGGGGCGTGCAGTTTGCCGAGGCGGAGGATCTCTTCCGCTTGCTTGATCTAACAAGCGAGATCAGGGATCTCTGGCAGCCGCACCTGATCTTTCACTGGTACGGCGATGCACCGACACAACCCGAGCTCAAGCCCATCGATCTCAACAATGCCGACGCCGAAGAACTGAGCCTGCTGAGCTGGCCTCAGCAGCGGCTTGACGGGCTCCTGAGGGAACGCAACCGCGCCGGATTCAGAGATCTTGCCGATCTTCAGAGCAGACTCTGCCTCCCTGCGAGCGCGGTGGAGGCTCTGATCGGACGGGTTCGCTTTGAAACGCGCCGGACCAACGGCCCAACCCTGCCTCTACGCAGCGGACGGCATGCAGCGTGATCTTTTCGCAGCCGCACCGCGGACAGTCACCCCAACAGCTGATCTGCCCCTTCTGCCTGAGCAGCTGAAGCATTGGCAGCTGCTGCTGCACGCCCATCAGGCTCCCTTGTTCCGTGGCGAAACGACTCCTGATTCCCAGACGGATCTCTTCCACACAACAGCGACCGACACCACCGCAGCGATCGATCCTCTGGCCTTCACACCGCTGCCGATGAGCTTCTGGCGTTGGCCTGACTGCCCACATCAGGGTGCTGCGATCTACCTGGTGATGGATCGTCCTGACCATCTGGAGCAGCCACTGCTGCTTTACGTGGGGGAGACCCTGTCTGCCAATCGGCGCTGGAAGGGAGACCATGACTGCAAGGATTATCTGTCGGCCTACGGGGAAGCGCTTCAGCAGGCAGGCATGTCCCACCAGCTCAGCATCCGTTTCTGTACGGATGTGCCGAAAGCCACAAAAGCAAGGCGCTCCCTTGAACAGCAGTTGATCCAGCGCTGGTTACCGCCCTTCAACAAGGAAACCCGGCGGCGGTGGGCAACACCCTTCACCACGGACCGGTGAACGTTGGACCGGTGAACATTGGACCGGTGAAACATGCACTGATCCTGCTGCTGGGGCTCCTCCCCCAGCCGTCTATGGCGGCGGATCTCCAGCAGCTGCAGCGTGAACTGATCCGTCATGGCTTCAGGCTGGAGTATCGACACCCCCCCGGAACACAGGCGTATGGCCGCTTCAGTGCCGCCAGCAAGACCCTGATGATTTCCCCCCTGGTCACGGATCTGGGGATAGCCAGGCCGGTGTTTCTGCATGAGGCCGTGCACGCCGCACAGAGCTGTCCGTCAGGACGACTCACGCTTCTGGGGATTCAACGCAACCTTGATCCCGTCGTGGAGAGCCGGATCCGTTTCATCCTCCGCAACCATTACTCCCAGGCAAACGCGGCACTGGAACGCGAGGCCTTCCTGATCCAGGCACTGCCCGATGCCGAAGACGTGATCATCACCGCACTCAGACACCGCTGTCAGCCCCCGGGGGGATAAAGGATGACCCAGGCGAGAGGCGTGACACCGATCAAGGCAGCGACGGCAAACAGCGTGACATTGGCGATCACAGCATTGAGGCGGATCAGTTTCCTTTAGCAGCATCGCTACGCTCGTGTCTTGTGTCTACTTCTGTTGTCCATGCGGTTCTCCCTGTCCTCCGCCGGCCTGCAGGACTGGAACGGAGATGTGCTGGCGGTAGGCCTGCCTCAGGGGGATCCCTCCGAGACCGCAGCGGAGCTGGAGAAACGCTTCAACGGTCTCGTCGCAACTTTGGAAAAGCGACAGTTCAAGGGAAAGAGCAGCGAGACGTTCGTGAGCAACCTCCTTGGTGGGGCGGAACCACAACGGCTCTTGGTGATCGGACTGGGGGAGGCTGCTTCCATCGATCTCGATGGCCTGCGGACTGCATCCAGCAAGGCAGCGAAAGCAGCAGTGGGTTGCACAGGACGTCTCGGCCTCCTGCTGCCCTGGCTATCGATCAACCCGATGGAAGCCTGCCAGATTTGCGCCGAGTCCATCCGCCTGTCGCTTTATGTGGACCAGCGATTCCAGAAAGATCCGGAACCACGGCAGATTCCGGAATCGATTGAGCTGATCGGCCTGCCGGAGCAGGCCGCAACAGGCCTGCAGGGCGTCAATGCCATCTGCTCCGGAGTGGAACTGGCGCGCGAGCTGGTGGCGGCTCCCCCCAACGTGGCCACACCGACCCTGCTGGCGGAGACCGCCGCCGATCTGGCCGAGCCATACGGGCTTGAACTCAATGTGCTGGAACGGGATGACTGCGAGGCCCGCGGAATGGGAGCGTTTCTTTGCGTAAGCCAGGGCTCAGACCTGCCACCCAAATTCATCCATCTGATCTACCGCCCAGAAGGCGAGGTGAAGCGCCGTCTGGCCCTGGTGGGCAAGGGTCTCACCTTCGATTCCGGTGGTTACAACCTCAAGGTTGGAGGCGCGCAGATCGACATGATGAAATTCGACATGGGGGGCAGCGGGACAGTGTTCGGTGCCATGCGCAGCATCGCGGAGCTGAAACCCTCCGGCGTGGAGGTGCACATGGTGGTGGCCTCCTGCGAGAACATGATCAACGGCTCCGCGGTGCACCCCGGTGACATTGTGCGGGCAGCGGATGGCAGCACGATTGAGATCAACAACACGGACGCCGAAGGAAGGCTCACCCTTGCCGATGCACTGCTCTATGCCTGCGAGCAGAAGCCTGATGCCGTTGTCGATCTGGCAACCTTGACGGGCGCCTGCGTTGTCGCCCTCGGTGATGAAATTGCAGGGCTTTGGTCCAACAACGACGCCATGGCGGAGGCCCTGAAGGAGGCCGCCGTCGCCAGCGGAGAAGGGCTGTGGAGGATGCCACTTCACAAGCCCTACAAGGATGGACTGAAGTCGAAACTGGCGGACATGAAGAACACAGGCCCCCGCCCGGGAGGATCGATCACCGCTGCACTGTTCCTTCAGGGTTTCGTCGACAAGGACACGGCATGGGCGCACATCGATATCGCTGGAACGGTGTGGAGCGACAAAGGCAAAGGACTGAACCCTCCCGGCGCCACGGGATTCGGGGTTCGCACGCTTGTGAACTGGGTCCTGTCACAGGCATGAACAAGTCACCAATCCGCTGGTACCTGAAGGCTCAGCTGGGTGTTCTGCTGCTCCCCGTTGGACTCTGCCTGTTCGGCGAAGCCGTGAGCAGAAAAGTGGTGCAGATGCTTGGCGGACAGGCAGAAGGCTGGTTCTGGACGGGCACCCTCAGCCTGATCTGCATCAATGC
>NYUU01000056.1 GCA_002684175.1 Synechococcus sp. CPC35 | reverse complement strand
GTCACGGGAAGAACACCCGTTGATAGGCTCTACGTGGAAGTCCAGTAATGGATGCAGCGGAGGAGTACTAATAGACCGAGGGCTTGACCAATATTTTGGTTCTTGCCTGAAGAACTTTGTTGAATCCAGACGACCGATCAGCAATGATCTGAGATCCTATGCAGTTCTCAGGGTTCACCCCTTGAGAATGTTTCTATCCTGGTGTCCATGGCGATGTGGTCCCACTTCGATCCATCCCGAACTCGGTTGTGAAACGCATCAGCGGCGACGATATTTGGGGGGTAGCCCCCTGAGAAAATAGCTCGATGCCAGGTAAAACATTTTCAAATTTACAAGGGATGATTTGACATTGAGATGTCAAGATCTCTTGAACGAAGAAACCACCTGGCGACAGGTGGTTTTTTTGTGCTCCCTTATCTTTTAGGCTTGGGGATTTTTGAAGATATAGGCATCAACCTCGTTGAGATCGTTAATGACGTGATGCTGCTTCGGATCCTGATCGGGGTTGTTGGCTCTTAGGCTGAAAAGAGTTTGCATGCCAGCAATCTTTGCAGCGTCGCATTCTTCCGCGTTGTCGCTGATGAAGATGACGTTTTTTGCATCGGTTCCCATTTCTTTTGCGATAAGTTTATAGCTCTCTTCCGACTTTTTGGGTCCTGTATGGGTGTCGAACCAGTGGCTGAAGAGTTCTACGAGATTGCCTGTTTGGGTGTGCTGGTAGAGCAGCTTCTGTGCTTCCACGCTCCCGGATGAATAGACCGCAAGTATCAGCCCTTTGCGTTGCCAGCGATGGATGCATTCGTGGGCTTCCTCGAAGAGCGTCGATTTCAGGGTGCCATTTTCATAGCCTTGCCTCCAGATCTTTCCTTGTAAGTCTTTTAATGCTGTTGACTTTTGGTCAATGCTCATCAAATATTGCAGGTATTTGGTTGTGAATTCTTTTGGCGTGAGGGATTGTTTGTAGCATCTTGCCAGAAGACTGATGCTGCCTGGGTGCTTGTCTTTGGTCCACTCTTCGTTCGCTTTGGTCAGTATTTTTGAGATTGATTCTTTGTGGTAATTGGTGTCTATGAAAGGCTTCAGATGTTGTTCCGCATAGGGGAACAGCACGTCGACGATGAAGTTGAATGGACAGGTTGTGCCCTCGATATCCAGTAAAAGATGAGTTTTCATGACTTTGTTTGTAATTGTTGTTCCTGTAGTTGAACATCCAACAGGAATTCGATGATCTCCACATGCCGTTCTGCCTGCTGAAGGTTTTCCCCCCATGCGTAGAGGCCATGGCCCTCCACAAGAATGCCTTGTGGCAAATGTTGTATCTGCTGATGAAATTCTTCCGCCAGCACATTCATATCCTGGTTGTTCCGTACCACCGGCAGATCAACATGGGCGTCATGGCTGTGAATTCCATTCAGCCCTTTCAGCATTTCCAGGCCTTCCAACCGGATCTGTCCTTCCTTTGCGTGGCGACGCGAGAGAACTGTTCCGGTCACTGAGTGGGTGTGAAGAACCGCTCCGGCTCCGGTTTTGTGGATGATTGCCAGATGCAGCTGCGTTTCGGCACTGGCTTTCCCAGCCCCGTCCAGCACCTCTTGGAACTCATTCACGACAAGCAACTGTTCGGGTTGCAAGCTGCCTTTGTCGACTCCGCTTGGTGCCATCAGAAGCAGAACGGGGTCCTTCTGCACCACAACACTGAAATTTCCGCCGGTCCCGTCACACCAACGCCGCCGATGCAGTTTTTCAATGGTTTTCGTCAATCGTTCCCGAATTACCTGTGAAATCTGCAATGTCTTCCAATGCCTGGTTCTTCTATACAGGACGAAGCTGATTCCCTCCTTTGTCGCTCCCAGTCAGTCTTCGCTGGACCGGACAGCAGCTTGAACTGCTTGATCAGCGGCGGCTGCCCCATGCTGTGGAGTACCTACGGATCATTGACTGGCGGGAGGTGGTCGATGCGATTGTCACCATGGCCGTCCGAGGTGCTCCGGCGATCGGGGTTGCCGCTGCCTGGGGTGTTGTGCTGGCCAGTCGTGCCGGAGAGAACCTTGATGTGGCCATGGCCGCCCTCCGCGCCTCCCGGCCCACCGCNGTGAANCTGGCCTGGTCTCTCGATCGCATGCAGGAGTNNCTGGACAANNCGTCCAACGTCGATCCCNCTGAACTNACTGCGGTCGCTGCNGCCATCNAATCCGANGATCGAAGNCTCACCANGTGTCTNGTGGATCACGGTGTGACCNTGCTGCCNCGGGGCAGCNGNGTTCTGCATCANTGCCATACCGGTGCGATCGCCACNGCNGGAGTTGGCACGGCTCTTGGAGTGATCACCGCAGCCCACAAGNGTGGTGTGCTGGATCATGCCTGGCTTGATGAAACAAGGCCCCGCCTCCAGGGGGCGGCACTTTCGGCCTGGGAGNTGGGCTGTCTNGNTGTGCCTTGCACCGTGATTGTCGATGGTGCNAGCGGGTTGCTGATGCGAAAAGGAAAGGTGGATGCAGTGCTTGTTGGATGCGATCGTGTCGCCGCCAATGGNGATGTGGCGAACAAGATCGGCACCTACAACCTCGCGCTNGTCGCANGTGCCCATGGNATTCCNTTCTATGTCTGTGCTCCAGGCAGCAGCATTGACCGTGAAACGNNGGATGGAGATTCGATCAAGATTGAGGAGCGANCCAGTTCAGAGATCACCCANNTNNANGGTCAGTCCATCGCTGCCCCNGGANCCGNGGCCTGGAATCCCGCCTTTGACATCACTCCGGNGCACCTNGTGACAGCTCTGATCACNGAATTCGGTGTGCTGAGACCACCTTTCCATGAGGNTCTGGCCAAGCTGCCACTNAAGCCTCAGGCCTGACANGTGGGGCACCAGTGGGTGCTGCGTCCAGAAAGCTTTTCCCGAAGAATGGTGGNTCCGCAGCATCGGCATGGATGCCCAGCNCTTCGATAGACCCATGCCTGGCCTCCATAGTTTCCATTCACCCCTTCAAGATCACGGAAATCACTGAAGGTGGTGCCCCCAGCTCCGATGCTGATNTGAAGCACGGTCACCAGNGCNTCACGCAGCGTCTCAAGTTGCTGCACTTTGAGANGNCCAGCAGGCGTGAAGGGCATGATGCCTGCGCGGAAGAGGCTTTCATCGGCATANATNTTGCCGACTCCAGCNACGAGTCCCTGGTCGAGAAGGGCCGTTTTGATTGGCCGGCTNCGNCCCTTGAGTNTCTGCTTCAGATACGCGCTGGTGAAGACCGAGCTGAANGGTTCCGGTCCAAGGCGGCNGAGCCCTGANATCACCTGTTCCGTGGGACAGCCGGGNGGGACCCACCACATCTCTCCGAAACTGCGAACGTCAACGAAGCGAAGTTCCTNTTCGGCTGNGTTCCAGAAACGNACGCGTGTNTGAGGNCAGGGATCGGCAGGTGTGGCGTGCCANTGGAACTGTCCGGTCATCCTGAGATGCACTCCCCACACGCTCCGGTCCGGTTGCAGGTCGGCCATGAGGTATTTNCCCCGTCGCCTCCAGTCCCCGACAGTCGANCCTTTCAGTCCTGCGATGAATTGNTCNGGACCTCCNGGGCTGGCGATCGCCCGCGACCGGCAGACTTCAACCTGTGNGATCTGGAAGNNAGCGAGACGGTCNGCCAGACCACGGCGAACCGTCTCGACTTCGGGNAGTTCAGGCAANGGCCTCAGGCAGGCTCCAGTTCAGCCTCAGCGAAATTGTTGGTGTTGATGCCGCCATCGACACCCTGGAGACCGCTGTAATTGACCTTTTCAAAGCGAACCACCACGGGGTAACGAATTCCTGATTTGTCGACNGAAGCAACCGTGCCGACTTCGTTGAACCAGTACGACTCTGAACGCTTGATGCGCACTTTGGCNCCGCGAGTGATCGCCATTTCTGGTTGGGGAGGGATGTAGGACGAGCGTATCTCGCAGCAAGAAACGGGAGACGGCTGCGTCACAGAATGTCGTCCCGCCGTTCCGGATTTTTCCCTTGGCAGGTTCCCTGGAATCCGATCATCCCGACCTTCAGCTTGATCTNCCCGATCCTGAGCGTGATGACATCAGCACGATGGAGTTCCTGGCCAGGCTNGAACAGGCCTGGGCGATNTGTGACCGNTTNGACCTGCAGACCGAGATCTGGCGNGGGCGCATCCTGCGNGCGGTCAGAGACCGTGAGAAGCGTGGNGGCGAGGGCCGGGGAGCGGGATTTCTGCAGTGGCTGAGGGAACAGGAGATCAGCAAGACCCGTGCCTACGGATTGATCCAACTGGCGGAATCAGCGGATGGAATGCTCAGCGAAGGAACTCTGGAGGCAGCCAGTGTCAATCAGTTCTCGAAGCGAGCCTTCATGGAAACGGCGCAGGCCGAGCCGGAGGTGCAGCTGATGATTTCCGAGGCGGCCAATGAGGGGCAGGAGATCACCCGCAAGCAGGTCAGACGCCTCACCGATGAATTCACAGCGGCCACCAGTCCCCTGTTACCGGAGGAGATCCGACAACGTACTCAGGAAAACCTCCTCCCTCCGAAGGCGGTTGCACCGCTGGTGCGTGAGCTGGCCAAGTTGCCGGAGCCACAGCAGGAGGATCTCCGAAAGGTGCTCAGGGATGAGCCGGAGTTGGATCGCATCAAGGATGTCACCAGCACAGCCCGGTGGATCACAAAAGCCACCGAATCGGGAGAGGCGGTGCGGGCGTTTCAGCAGGGAGAACTGGACCTCGAAAAAGCGATGCAGGAGGCCCAGCGCCTCGATGCCCTGGGATTGCTGGCTGATGCTATGGGTCAGGCGCAGGCCCTGGAGTCTGCGGTGCTCAAGCTGCACACCTCCTGGCGTCGGCTGGGGGGGTTGCAGGAACGTCTCTGGGTTGAAAGCGGCAGCAGCACGCCTTACCTCCGTGACGTTCTGAATGCCCTGCAGTCTCTGAGTGGAGCCACCTTGCGTGTCTCCCTCGGTGAGCTGGCGGGGGGAAAGAAAGTGCGACTGCAGCTTGTGGAGGAATCAGCGGATCAGCTGGAGCCTCCTCCGCTCCCCTGACACCAGATCTTGTGGCCGATAGTCTGGTGGCACTACATCTGGTGCGATCTGGCCAAGCTTGAGGATGTGCTGCTGACCCATTTCGGATGGGATCGCTTCCGCGAAGGCCAGCGTCCCGTTGTGGAGGCAGTGCTCGAGGGTCGGGATGCACTCGCCGTTCTACCCACCGGTGGCGGTAAGTCGCTCTGCTATCAGCTGCCGGCGCTTGTGCGTGAGGGTCTTGTGGTGGTGATTTCACCGCTTGTGGCGCTGATGGAGGACCAGGTTCTGGCACTGCAGAGGCGTGGTATTGCGGCTGCCTGTCTGCATGCAGGGCTTGATCCGGCCCGTCGTCAGCAGGCGATGTCGCGATTGCAGGACGAGACGCTTCGCCTTCTCTATATCGCCCCGGAACGTCTCCAGGGTGAACTGACCCGCCGGATGCTGGAGAACCATGCATCTGAAGGACGTCTGGTTGCGCTGGCCGTTGATGAAGCGCATTGCATCAGTGCCTGGGGGCATGATTTCCGGCCTGATTACCGAAGACTGGGACTGATTCGAAGGCTCTGCCCAGGTGTTCCGATGGTGGCGCTGAGTGCGACGGCGGCTCCCCGTGTACGTGCTGACATCATTCGCCTGCTGGACCTTCGCAGGCCTTTGGTCCAGGTGAGCTCAGCCCGTCGGGACAACCTGATCTATGCGATGCACCGTCGCCCCCGCGATCCGATGCCGATGGTTCTTGATGCGCTCGAAAAATCCCACGGTGCCGCTCTGATTTATGCGAGGACCCGCCGCTCTGTCGAACGCTGGGCCGAACGGCTTGGTCAGCATGGTGTTGAAGCAACTCCGTATCACGCGGGTCTGGATCACGTCACCCGCCATGGGGCGCTGACAAGGTTTCTGGATCGACAGAGACCGGTCCTGGTTGCAACCGTGGCCTTCGGGATGGGTGTGGATCGTGGAGATGTGGGACTTGTTCTCCATCTGGATCTTCCCGCCACGCCGGAAGGGTATCTGCAGGAGTCAGGCCGGGCCGGTCGGGATGGCAAGACGGCCCATTGCCTTGTGTTGTTCTCTCCCGGTGATCGCACNAGNCTCGGATGGGCCATGCAGTCGTCTCTGCGTGATGCNCCNTCNCTGGAGGAACGTCGAAGNCTTGATCTNGCNCAGCAACANCTTCGCCGCATGGAAGCGGTGGCAGANGGGGAGATGTGTCGNCAGCAGTCCCTGCTTCTNGCCGTGGGTGAGATTGTCACTCCCTGTGGTCGCTGCGACCGTTGTCAGGCATCACCNCAGCGACGCGACTGGTGCATCAGGGCAGGTGGAAACACTCCTGAGCCATCTGGCTGAAGAGGATGGAACTGATATCCGTCGCCTCGGCAGTCACCTGGCTTTGCATGAACCTGGACGTGGAGAACGTTGGACCTGGCTGGCCAGACGGCTGGTGCAGGAGGAGTTGATCCGGGAGAGTAATGACGGACGACAGCGCCTGTACCTGCAGGAGAGCGGGCGTCGTTATCTGGACTCTCCCTGGACCCTGGACTACGCAGCCTGAGTCAGGCCTTGGCCTGGCAGCGATCCTTCACCAGATCCTTCTCAAAGCTGGTCTGGGGGGCTGCCCATGTTTTCCAGCTGCCATCCGCGCCGGTGGAATTGATCTTTCCTGCGGAACAGTTCACCGCCACGTACAGGGCCTGCCCCTTGGAATTGAGGGTCGGCACCACCTGGCTGCCCCCCATGGGTTGCCAGTTGGCCCAGTCAACCTGAAGTGGTCCGTAGTTTCGCCAGTCCGCTGCTTTGGCCACAACCTTCTTTGCAGGTTTGGTGGACTTTGCAGGCTTGGACGCCTTCACAGGTTCAGATGCTCTCGGTTGCGGTTTGGGGGTTGGTGAAGTTCGCGCTGTCGTCTGAGTTTGAGCCGTCTGAGTCCGAGTTGTCTGAGTGACGTTCGAGCGGACCTCTTTGGCTACGGCGGGGGAGCTGGGATTCGTCAGATACAACCGCGTCCCAACCTCCACTTTGTTCGGATTCTCGAGCTGGTTGATGCTGATCAGTGTCGAGATCGGAAGTCGATAAGCCTTCGCGATCTGCGTCAGGGTCTGACCTTTCGCCACCCTGTGTTGGGTGGCACCTGGAACAGGCTTGACGGCGACCGGTTTGAAGGAAGGGCGTGCTGTCACGGCGTTGGCAGGCAGCTTCAAGGTCTGACCGATTTCAATGTGATTGGGGTTTCTCAATCCGTTCACGGCCATCAGGTCCTTTTCGCTGATGCGATAGCGCCCTGCAATCGAGCTGAGGCTTTCACCGGTTGTGACCCGATGCCGACCACTGCCGGCATTCACCTTCGGTCCGGGAACCTGTAAACGGCTTCCGATTTCAACATGATCGGGATTGCTGATCCCATTGAGGCGCATCAGTGTTCTCACGCTCACGCCATAACGGTCGGCAATGTCTGAGAGGGTTTCACCTGATTTCACGGTGATGCTTGCCGCGTTGGCGGAGAAGGGGAGGAGAGCCGTCAGGACGAGGAAAAGAGCTGTTCTGCGCATTCGTCTGCGGTATTTGACGAAACATACGGTGCCTGGCGCAAAGCGCCAGCCCTCAGAGCGACTGCAGCAGCTGGGATGTCACCTGTCGCCTACGCGGCTTACCCAGCCAGGCGTCGCAGCAGCTTCAGATCGAGTTTGTAGGGCGGGTAGCGAAGCTTGAAATCGAAACGGAATGGCCGTTTCAGAACCGCCTTCTGATGGCTGAACGTGTCGAAGCCACTTTTGCCGTGATACCTCCCCATACCACTGGATCCCACGCCTCCGAACGGCAGATCGGGCACACCCACCTGCATCACCACATCATTCAGGCAGACGCCCCCCGAGCTGGTCGTTTCCAGTACTTGCTGCTGCTGCATCGATGTTCCACCGAACAAATAGAGGGCGAGTGGTTTGGGGCCACGGCGGATCTCCCGCAATGATCCGGTCAGGTCATTCATGGCCAGAACCGGCAGCAGAGGACCGAACACCTCCTCCTGCATCAGAGGGTCGTTGCGGTCATCCACGCGGATCATGGTCGGGGCGATACGCCGTTCATCNGGGCTGATTTCCCCGCCCAGCAGGATCCGGTCGTCCGATCTCGCTGTCTCAAGCAANCGCTCNAGCCTTTTGAACTGATGGTCATTGATGATCCGGGCCAGTTCACCGGACCGGATCGGATCATCTCCGTACATCTCCTNNCGAGCAGAGGCCATCGCACGCANCAGGGGGGCNTGCAGGCCGGGCTCAACCATCAGNTGATCCGGTGCGATGCAGGTCTGACCGGCATTGAGACCCTTCCCCCAGATCAGNCGTCTGGCNGTGACGTCGAGATCCGCACCATTGAGCACAAGNGCAGGACTTTTNCCGCCCAGTTCCAGGGTCACCGGCGTCAGGTTTGGCGCTGCCCCTGCCAGAACCCTGGAGCCGACGGCTCCNCCNCCGGTGAAAAAGATGTGATCGAAGGGCATTGCCACCAGCCCTGCCGCCACACCGCCATCACCCTGCTGAACACTCACGACCTCCTCATCAAGATGNACTGCGATCAACCTCTCGATCAGATCAGCGACGGCGGGAGCATGTTCAGACGGTTTCAGCACGGCTGTGTTCCCTGCCGCGAGAGCACTGATCAGCGGTTGCAAGGTGAGNGAGAAGGGATAGTTCCAGGGGCCGATGATNAGAACACATCCCAGGGGTTCCGGGATCACGGAGGCCTGGCCAGGTTGCTGGGCCAGAGGCACTGAAACNGANCGGGGGCGCATCCATCGGCGCAGATTCGTTTCGGTGAGTTTCAGCTCCTGNAGCAGAGCCACGACTTCGAAGTAGGCCTCGGTGGGCGGTTTGCCCAGATCCTGCTTCAAGGCTTNGAGCACCTCCTGTTCGTGNTTCATCACCAGCGCTCTGAGCCGCTTCAGNTGCTCNAATCGCCAGTTCAGCGAACGGGTTTCACCGCGATTGACGCGGTCACGCATCTGNTCCAACCGGATGGCGGAGAGGCTCATGGGGCTGACGATCAGGCCTGTCGGGTCTAGCAGTGGTGAATCTGCAACCGGGGGATGACCACAGNATTGCCGTGGTGGNCAGGAACGGTCGTCTATCANTTGATCGTTCGCAGCTANGCCGATGGCAACGGTGATGGCGTAGGGGATTTCAAAGGCCTTGCCTCNCGGCTGCCCTACCTGCGCTGGCTGGGNGTGAAAACGCTCTGGCTGACGCCCATCTACCCCTCTCCGTTGCGGGATGGTGGATACGACATCACTGATTTCACCGGGATTCATCCGGATCTCGGCGACCTTGCCTCCTTTCATCGATTCCTCACCGCTGCCCACAGCCAGGGAATGCGGGTGATCCTTGATCTTGTTCTGAACCACACNAGTGATCTGCACCCCTGGTTTCAGCGGGCCCGATGGGCGCAGCCAGGCAGTCCGGAACGGGANATGTANGTCTGGAGCGATGACCCGAATCGATACAGCGATGCACCCGTGCTGTTCCGACATTTCGAGTCNTCCAACTGGGAGTGGGATCCGGTTGCCGAGCAGTACTACCTGCACCGTTTTCTGCGCCATCAGCCTGATCTCAACTACGACAATCCCCGTGTTCAGGAATCGATGCTGGAGGTGGTGGACTTCTGGCTGCAGCGGGGCGTGGATGGNTTCCGTCTCGATGCCGTTCCCTTCCTGTTTGAAGCGGAAGGAACCCGATGCGAGGGTCTGCCTGAGACCCATGCCTTCCTCAAGCGTNTNAGAGAGCGGGTTGANAGCCATGGCCGTGANGTGCTGCTGCTGGGGGAGGCCATCCAGCCGGTGAAGGAGGCTGCGCCCTACCTCTCCAGNGATGAACTGCATGGAGCCTTCAATTTCGTGCTCACAGCCCATCTGTTTGCGGCTGTGGCCAGCGGCAGCACCCGGGAACTGGGGGAATGTCTNGTTCAGTCTCAGCAGGAGGTGGATGGCCCCAGATGGGCGCTCCCCCTGCGCAATCACGATGAGCTCTGGCTGGGTGATGGTCATCTGATCGCCGATGAGGTGATTCAGGCCATCAGGGTGGGTCTNCCCCAGGGGCAGGGCCACTGGCTGAACTGGGGGATCAATCGCCGCCTCGCTCCCCTGCTCAACGGCGATCCTCGTTCGAACCGGCTTCTCCATGGACTGCTTTACAGCCTGCCGGGAATGCCCTGTCTGTATTACGGAGACGAACTGGGGATGGGGGACTGGCCTGGGCTGCGGGATCGGGATCCGAATCGCACCCCGATGGCCTGGACTCCCGCCCGCAACGGTGGTTTTTCCACCGCCCCGGACCCTCTGCTGGTGCTGCCGGCGATCACGGCACCTGGTTACGACTACCGCGTGGTGAACGTGGAGGTGCAGAAGCAGCTGCCGGGATCACTGCTCAACTGGCATCGTCGGATGCTCACCTGCAGGAGACTCCTTCCAGCGCTTCAGCACGGTTCCTTCCGATTGCTGAGCAGCCCTCATCCCGGCGTGATTGTCTACCTGCGCTCGACTGAGGCGATGTCGGTTCTGGTTGCTGCCAACGTCACCGCAGCCGGTGCTTCCTTGAGTCTCGACCTTTCGGCCTGGGCTGGTCAGCGCACGCGCGAAGTGATGTGGGGATGTGAGTTTCCCGTCGCCGCAGCCGAATGGTTCGTCAACCTGCCCCCCTACGGATTCAACTGGTGGCTGATCGGTGAGGTGGAAACCGATTCAGCACCTGTCTGATTCAGGCAGGTTTCCACAAGAGGCTGAAGACGCCGGGCCTCCTCGAGATCCACCATTGCCAGCCTGCATCGGCGTGCCAGGACATCCGTGGCACTACCTGCGTGCTCCATTCGGATGGCGTGGTTGATTTCTGCTTTGCAGAGAGGAATCACCGTGCTGAGAGGTTCACGGTCCCGGGGGTCCGCTTCTGAGATCAAAGCCAGGGCCTCAAGACCGAAGCAACTTTGCAGATGCTGAATCTGATCGGGGCGCTGCGGGCCGTCCGGGACCAGTTGTTCCAGCTGAATCCGCTGTTGTGCCAGGGCAGCCATCGTGCCGGCGTGGTCTTCTGAGGCTCCGAGCAGGGCCAGGGGCTGAGTCACCGGCAGGGATCGGTCCAGCTGGCGTTCAACGGCCGCGAGGGTATCCAGGGCCATCGGGCGGCAGGTGGTCCACTTTCCGCCCATCACACTCACCAGTCCGCAGGGCAGAGTTTCCACCTCGTGTTCCCGAACCACGCGGCTGCTGTTCATGCCATCGCCCGCTGGCTTCAGCAGAGGTCGTCCACCTGCCCAGGCGCTGCTCACTTCAGGCTGTTGCAGTCCCGGGAACCACTCCCGCACATAGTTCAACAGATAGCTTTCGTCCTCGGCTGAGGGCCGGGTCGCCGCGTCCTCCTGGCAGGCTTCGTCGGTTGTTCCCACCAGGGTCCGGCCAAAGAAAGGCAGCATGAACAGCACACGACCATCCGCGGTGGACGGTACGAGCAAGCCCATGCCTCCGGGACAAAGATTCTGCCGCAGAACGATATGGCTGCCTCGGCTGGTGAGCATCCGGGGGGTTGCGGATGGGTCCGCCAGCAGCCGGATCGCATCCGCACCGATGCCTGTGGCGTTGACAATCGCCGACGCACACCAGCGTTCTCTAAGGCCTGAGGCGCTTTCGCTGACGGCGGCGTTCAGTCGCCCTCCACTGCCACGTTCCAGATCCACCACCCGGCAGCGGGTGCGCAGTGTTGCGCCCCTTCGCTCCGCTGTGAGGGCGAGCAGGAGGTTGAGTCTCGCGTCGTCGAACTGCCCGTCGCTGTAGGCAACGCCGCCCTGGCAGGGCTTCAGCTGAGGCAAAGCGCCACGCATCATGTCCTGGGACAGCAGCCGGCTGTGTCCGATGCCGCGCTGTCCTGCAAGGGCGTCATACAGACCGAGCCCAAGGCGGTAATACGCCTGCCCCCAGGCCTGCTGGGTGGGAAGGGCCAGCTCCAGGCGACGGGCCAGAAACGGTGCCTGCTGCAGCCAGTGGCTGCGCTCCAGCAAGGCTTCGCGAACCAGCCGCAACTGGGCGAGATCAAGGGTCTTGAAGGCCAGCTCCAGGTAGCGGACGCCGCCATGCAGCAATTTTGTGCTGCGGCAGCTGGTCCCCCCACCGATGTCGCCCGCGTCCAGAAGGGCCACGGACAAGCCGCGTTGTACGGCTTCAAAGGCCACGCTGGATCCGCTGGCCCCAGCTCCGATCACGAGCAGGTCGATGTGGTGATCAGCCATGCCAGCCGAGACTCCTGGAGACTGCGTCATTCCAGCGGTTTCGCCAGCTGCTGCGCTGGTTGTTGTTCATCTGCGGTTCAAACAACTGAGCCTTGTTTCGTCGAGCAGCCGCGAGGTCGTCGAAGGAACGGATCGCACCGGCCTGCAGTCCTGCGAACAGAGCCACACCACGGGCTGTGCTCTCGAGGTTGGCGGGGCGCCGCACCGTCAGTCCTGTGCAGTCCGCCTGGGCCTGCAACAGGGGTGCTGAGGCTGCAGCACCTCCATCCACCGCCAGCTCGCCGAGGCTGGTGCCAAGGGCCGCTTCCGCCAGCTCCACCAGTGTTGCCACCGAGAGTGCGATGCCTTCAAGCGCTGCTCGGGCGATGTGGCCGCGGTTGCTGTCCCGGGTCAGACCGACAAGCACTCCTCGCGCCTGTGGATCCCAGTGAGGAGTCCCCCAGCCTGTGAAGGCCGGCACGAGCATCACGCCGCCGGAATCGCCAACTGATTCAGCGAGATCGTTGACCTGTTCGGCTTGATCGATGATCTGCAGACCATCCCGCAGCCACTGGATCACGGTGCCGGCATTGAACAGACTGCCTTCGAGGCAGTAGGTGGGGTTCCCTGACGCATCGGTCCAGCCCAGGGTGCTCAGCAATCCGGCATCGGAGCGGCGAATCGTGTCGCCGGTGTTGATCACGAGGAAGGCTCCGGTGCCGTAGGTGCATTTGCCTTCACCCGGTTGCAGACAGAGCTGCCCAAGCGTTGCGGCCTGCTGATCTCCGAGCATCGCCTGGATGGGCAGCCCTGCGAAAGGAAGATCGGCGGCAATGGATCCGAAATCACCTCTGCAGGGCAGCAGATCCGGCAGTGCATTCTTCGGCAGTCCGGTTTGTTCGCGGAATGCATCCACCCATTGCCGCTGTTCCAGATCCATGAGCAACGTCCGGCTGGCGTTGCTCATGTCGGTTCCATGGCGGCTATCGCCGGTGAGCTGCCAGAGCAGCCAGCTGTCCACCGTGCCGAAACAGAGGTCATCGGCTGCGGCTGCGGCAGCCGCTTCCTCGTGGTGCTCGAGCATCCAGCGGATCTTGCTGGCGCTGAAGTAAGGGTCCAGCAGGAGTCCGGTGCGGCGGCGCCACTCCTGTTCGAGCCCCTGTTGTTTCCAGTCCGTGCAGATCGAGGCTGTCCGCCCGTCCTGCCAGACCAGGGCCGGTCCGCAAGGGGTGCCGCTGCTGCGGCGCCACAGAACTGTGGTTTCCCGCTGGTTGGTGATCCCGCATGCGACCACAGCAAGACGCTGTTCCGCGCTGAGGTTCCTGTGCAGATCGATCAGGGCCTGCCTCTGGCTGGACCAGATCGCCATGGGATCCTGTTCAACCCACCCGTCTGCCGGGTACTGAATCGGAACAGGTGCACTGGCGGTTGCCACCAGTTCGCCGCTGATGTTGAACACCGCTGCTCGTGAGCCGCTGGTGCCCTGATCCAGTGCCAGGAGGAGAGGCTGCTCTGCCATGGCCATTGCCTTTCTTCCCTGCTAGCGAGGGTATGGATGCCTGCAAAGCTTTTGGTGAAGCGGAATCCGTTTCGGGCTCCACCCTCCTGGGTTGCGGATGCCGTGATCTACCAGATTGTTCCGGACCGTTTTCGCCGTAGCGGTCTGGTCAAAGCTCAGGACCAGATGGAGTTACGCCCCTGGGGGACGGATCCTGCAGCCCAGGGGTTTCAGGGCGGTGATCTTCATGGCGTGATCGAGTCGCTGGCCCAGCTTCAGGACATGGGAATCACCTGCCTGTATCTGACCCCGATCTTCAGCTCTGCAGCTAATCACCGCTATCACACCTTCGATTACCTCCAGGTGGATCCGCTGCTGGGTGGCAATGCGGCCCTTGATGCTCTGATTTCAGCTGTGCGTCAGCGGGGAATGCGGCTGGTGCTGGATGGGGTTTTCAACCACTGTGGCCGCGGCTTCTGGGCGTTCCATCACCTTGTCGAGAACGGTGAACGTTCCCCCTACCGGGATTGGTTTCATGTACACCAATGGCCGCTTCGGCCCTATCCCGCAGCTGGTGAGGACTGTGGCTATGCCTGTTGGTGGTCGGTCCCTGACCTTCCCAAGTTCAAGCATGACCATCACGCCGTGCAGGACTACCTGCTGGAGGTGGGACGGCACTGGCTGGATCGTGGCATCGATGGCTGGCGTCTGGATGTGCCGGCGGAGGTTCCAGCGACGTTCTGGGCAGAGTTCCGGAAGATGGTGCGATCGGTGAACCCAGAGGCCTGGATTGTTGGGGAGATCTGGGGTGATGCCAGGTCCTGGCTGGGTGGAGATCACTTTGACGGCGTGATGAACTACCGCCTCGGCTGGAGCAGCCTCTGCTGGGCAGCAGCCGGAGAGATTGATTCGGGATACAGCAACCCTGACTACCCGTTAAAGCATTTAGCTGGTGAGGATCTGATCGCGATCTGGGAGACGACGAGCGGCTGGTATCGCCCCGAAGTGAACCAGGCTCAGATGAATCTGCTGGACAGCCACGACGTGCCCCGTGCTCTGCACAGCCTCAAGGGGGACGTCAACGCCCTGAAGCTGGCGTTGTTGTTGCTGTTTCTGCATCCAGGAGCCCCCTGCATGTACTACGGAACCGAAGCGGGGCTTTCCGGAGGCCCTGAACCCGCTTGTCGAGAAGCCTTCCCCTGGGATTCCCCATGGAGGGTTGATCTGCGTCCATTCCTCCAAGAGCTGGCAGGCCTTCGCCAGCGTTATTCCTTGCTCCGGAAGAATGGCCTGCACTGGTCCCGCGAAGGGGCCGACGGTCTGCGGGGTGAAGCATCGAATCTGCTGGTCCTCGTCAACCGCAGCCGGAGCGAGTGGCTGAAACCTCCCTCGGGGATGAGCGGCTCTCTCGAGTGGCAATCAGGATCAGTCTCGCCTGCAGGACTTGTTGGACCGCAGTCCGCAGCACTTCTGCTCCTGTGAACCTGATGGTCTCCCCGGGTGCCGCGAGGAGGGGTAAAGCCCTTGACGAGACTTGAACTCGTGACCTCTCCCTTACCAAGGGAGTGCTCTACCGCTGAGCTACAAGGGCATGTGGAAGGTGGGCCGGGTTGGATTTGAACCAACGTAGGCAGAGCCAGCGGATTTACAGTCCGCCCCCATTAACCACTCGGGCACCGACCCGAACCACAC